>DATMPQ010000001.1:0-7632 GCA_035567015.1 Chthoniobacterales bacterium
TCCTTCACGATCGGTGGAATGCCAAGTTCTTCCAGGGTCGCAATTCTCATCGGAATCAAACGAAAGACAGCGCCATAACCGTTTGCCTGTTTCAAATAATTGCAGCGAAAACGGGAAGCGGCGTCCATCTCGTAAGCGAAGTCGAGATCGCCGCGCTCCTCGAAAATTTCCCAGTTATGTTGACCGCAGATCTCGCTCAACATCGACATGACTTCATCATGAGACACAGGCTCCGCGCGGATCGGCGCCACATCACCATGCTTGCGCATTTTTGGCGGCTGGCCTTCGCCGATGTGGAGATCGGAGCCGCCCTGATCGACAATCACGTGAAGGAATTGATCTAAGTAAGGCATGGTTAAATGACCAAGGGCCAATGACGAATGCCGAAACAATGACAAAGCTCGAATGCCAAAAAGAGATGCCGCTTTTGCTTTCGAATTTCGGGCTTCGTCATTCCAATCATTCGTGCTTCGTCATTTCGTGACACGCGTTCGCATTTCCTGTTTTTGGTCGGCGCGGGCATAAACTTCTTCACCGCTGATGAAGCCACGATTGTAAAGATCGATCAGTGCATCATCCATGAGTTGCATGCCTTGTTTTTTACCGGTCTGAATGATGCCGGGCAGCATGTAGCTTTTCGCTTCGCGGATGACGTTGGCAACCGCCGGCGTGTTGGTCAACGTCTCGAGCGCGAGTACACGACCCTGGCCATCGGCGCGCGGCACCAGTTGCTGACTAATGATGCCGCGCAAGGATTCACTCACCATGGTGCGAATTTGATCCTGTTGATCGGGCGGGAATACGTCGAGCAATCGGTCGAGCGTGCGCGAGGCATTTCCGGTGTGCAGCGTTCCCAAAACAAGATGACCCGTCTCCGACGCCGTGATGGCGAGCGAGATCGTTTCCAGATCGCGCATTTCGCCGACCATGATCACATCCGGGTCTTCACGCAGCGCGCCGCGCAGCGCCGCGGCGAACGAGCGCGTATGCGTGCGGACCTCGCGTTGGGTGATGTGACAACCTTTCGGCTCTAAAATGTATTCGATCGGATCTTCGAGCGTGATGATGTGCTCGCGGCGCTCCAGGTTTACTTGTTCAACCAATGCAGCCAGCGTGGTGGATTTGCCGCTGCCGACCGAGCCGGTCACCAAGATGAGGCCGTTCTGATAGCGCGTGAGTAATTTGAGATGATCGGGCAGACCGAGGTCATCCATCGTCCGCACCTGTGTGTTGATGATGCGAAAGACGATGTCAACTCCGAGCCGCTGGCGCACGACGCTCGTGCGAAAGCGACCGAAATTATTTGCGTAGGCAAAATCGGCATCGCCGCGCTTGGCCAATTGCGTCTTATGAGAGTCGGTGAGAAAACCATCCGCCAGAGCACGTGTATCATCTGCTCTGAGACACGGCGCGTCGGGCCAGATTGGTTGCAGCGTTCCGTGCAAGCGCCAAAGCGGCGCCGCATTGACGCCGAGATGGACGTCGGACGCGCCAGCCCGTTGTCCAATCGATAAATATTGGTCGATGTGAGCAAGTGGATGCGCTTGCCTCGCACCGAGCTTTTCCGTGAATTTGGCGGCCATGGCGCGCGTCGAAATCATTATGCGCCGCGGCCCGCGCGTAAACTCAAAACCAAGTCACTTTTCCCGAGCGGCGCGAGGCGCTGGCAAAGGCGCTGACTTTTTTCCTGAGAAAACTGACGATCACCGGCTTGAGCACGTTCGCCGCGATCTTCAAAACGCCAAGCACGAACCCAGCTTCGAGAAGTCTTCCGGTCGATTTCCTCCCGCTTTTAGGATCGACATAAACTTTTTTCTTCCGCCTCGGTAGAACCGTGAAAAGAAGACCGGCCGCAGCCGCGGCGCCCAGCCAGAGAACCGTTTGAGTTTGAAACGACCTCCGGATCTTGCGCGGAAAATCCAGTTCGTAGCGTAGGCCACTGAGATTGCGCGCGACAAGCTCGCGCGAGCGCGCGATTTCCTCTCTCAGTTCCTCGGCCGACTCGTCGCTTCCAGATTCTTTAGCCATTCACGATCTTTCTTTAATTCAGATGCCGTCGCGCGAAAGAGCGGCTTCATCATCCGGCTGCGCGCGACCAGGAGGAGAACCAGCGCGATGAGGAAATGCATGCCGGCCGCCGCCAGCGCCACCCACAGCCACGAGACCTGAGCGAGGTGCGCCAGGCCAGCGACCGCGCTTACGATGAGAAAAACATATCCAATCGCGACGAGTATCACAGCCGCGATCAGACAAGCGGCGAGGCCGAGCATCTGCAGCAGCGCCACTTTCGATTCCTTCGAAAAAAGCGCAAAGCGGCTTTCGAAAAAACCCGCCAGAGCGCTCGCCAGCGCGAGCAAGTTATCGAGCAAACCAGCGTGCCCCGCGGGGTTGCGGGAGCGAGTGGCTTCGTCAGCCATTCAGCGCAGCGCGGTTAACGCCGGAAGATGAGGCCCAGGACAAACCCGATACCAAGCGCCGTGAAAACCGCCTTGGTCGGGTTTTCCCGCACATACTGCTCGGCGTCCTCCTGAAACGTGCGGGCGCGACTCGTCGCATCGTCCCAGGCTTGCTCGGCTTTGCCACGTGCGTCACCCCAAGCTTGCTCAGCCTTGCCGCGGTATTCTCCCGCCATTGCGCCAGCCGCGTCTCGCAAATCCTCAGCGGCTTTGCGCGCGTGTGTCTTGCTGCTCTCCAGTTTGTTTTGCGCGTCTGTCATTCCATGTTTGTTTTCTTCAGCCATTGGTGTTCTCCAGTTAAATCTCACTCCAACTATCCGCGCGCTCTTGATTTTGAGCAAATAGCGCGCCGAACAAATCTTTCCCTAACGAAAACGCAACTCGCGCCTCGCTTGCGCTTCTGAAAATGTCGATCGTTGAAGCGTTAAAGAGTTACAGGGTTTAAGCGATTTACGTTTCAACGATTTAACGCGCGCATCCGCTTCAGCGGCGCGCTACTGCACGCGAAAAATGATCCGCGCCTTGGTCAGATCGTAAGGTGACAATTCTACCGAGACCTTATCGCCCGGCACGATGCGAATGAAATGCTTGCGCATCTTGCCGGAAATATGGGCGAGGACATTGCGCTGGCCGGGAAGATCGACGCGAAACATCGTGCCCGGCAACACTTGCGTCACCGTCCCTTCCGTCACAATTTGTTCCTCTTTCGGCATTCGCGCGAACATAGTCGCAGACGATGCGTCTCTCAACCGGCGTGCGGCGGCGGGCATGTCGCACAGCGACGTGGCTACAACCACCTTGTCGACCTTATCAAAATCGCTCGAGCGAGATTGTCGGCAAGTATTCGCCGAGTTCCTGTCGTTTCCACCACCCGCCCGTTTTTCGATGCTCGTTGCTGGTTGTAAATCTGTATCGATAGAAAGTCGCCCGGATGTATCGCGGCGATTTTTGCGGAAAAGGATTGCGCGCGAAGAGCCGCGTCACGTCCGTTTTGCCTTCGAGCAAGCGAACTTCGAGGTTGTAGAACCACAAATTTTCCCGAGGTGATCCCAGCGCGGCGAACCACATCTGCCAGTCGAGCCGCGGTTGATGCGGCGCGCACCAGCCGGGTGCACGCATTACATCGCCCGGTTTCCATTTGAATTCGTAAGGCAGCCAATCGATCCCGTCCGCGCTCCCTTCGATTTCAATTTCGCGGCGGTCCTTCGTCATTACGCGGAAAAGTCCGTAGCCGTTCGCGATCCGGAATGGTTCAACGCGTTCGTAAACGAATGCGAGCGGGCGCGGCCACTTCGCTTCCGGTTTGAATGCGGTAAAGATGAGCCAGCCATCCAGCGGCAACATCACAATGATCACCCCAACCGCGCCGTAGATCGGCAATCGATCCTGTAGCCGTGTCGCTGCGCGAAACGTGCGCGCCTCGCGCAGCGAGGCGGCTACAGCGTCATCAATCAGCAACAAGCAAAGCGCGATCGTGAGAAGATTGAAGAAACAGTAATTGCCGGTGACAGCGATGACGGCTTGCAGAAAAATGAACAAACCGGCAGCGATGAGCCGCAGGCGGCGCGGCGCCCAGATAAGAAGCGGCACAAAGATTTCGACCACGAGACAGAATGCGATCGAAAAATGCTTGAACCATTCCGGGCTCTTGTCCGCCCACCACGCAAAAATTGTCGGCAGCGGTTGCGACCAGTAGTGATAATCGAGCGCGGTCAGGGCACTCCAATGGAAAGAATGATCGAGCCAGCCCCAGGAGTCATCACCGCTCGTCAGCTTCACGACGCCGGACATCACCATCAATTTGAAGAGAAGCAGCTTGAGCAAGAACAACGCAGATCGGGAGAGCGGTGGTTCGCGATCGCGTTTTGGCCACCACTGCCATGGCGCGAGAAAGATCGACAAGAAACCAGCCTCCAGCAGCAGAATGTCCCATTGAAAATTGAGAAATGTTTGCCCGGCGATCGTGAGCGAGAGATAAAAAACAAACAGCGCGATCAGACAGGCGACGGGAACGATCCCGCAGATCAGAAGCAGCGACAGAACAACACCGCCACCGCATAGGAAATGGAGAAAGACGTTGCCCGAGTTAAACCAGCAAAGCGTGGGCAAGATCGAATAAGCCCGCCCCCCAAGTTGGTCATGAGCTGCCAATAGAAATTGACTCACCGGCGAGATTCCGTTTGCGCCGACGAGTCCATCGACCTGCGCCCAAAACGATACAAAGGCGATCAGATAAACCAGCCCGAGCGCGCGGAGAAACCAGCGGCGCGCCGCAAAATAAGTCGGCGGCCGCACGTCGGCGCCCCAAAGCAATCGGGTAACTGCCGACCCAAATGTCCGGTGACGCGCAATAATTTTATAAGCAATCTCGGAAATCGCCGCGAAACCGGGAACGTGATCATAACTCCACGGCATCCATTTGCGCGAGGATCGACAACTCAACGAACGATAGACCGCCTCTGCCGCGGAAAAAATTTCGCCCTCTTTGTTAATGTAAATGACCGAGCGTTGGAATTGCTCTCGCGGTATTTCAGGAAATCGCAGCGCGGCTTTTTGATAGGTCTCGTACTCGACCTCGCCCGCGGTAAGCACACGCCAGCGCTCGATCCATAATCGGCAAAAATGACACTCGCCGTCCCAAATCATGAGCGGCTTCGGTGGCGGCGAAGCCACGCGCGGATGCGAACTCTCATTCATCACGTTGTCCCTGTAGCGGCGGTCTGTGACCGTCGCACTATTATTTCAAAATTAATGCGACGCTCGTAGAGCGCCGCTACAGATTAAATTTTGCCCAAACCGGCGCGTGATCGGAAGGTTCTTTTCCCTTCCGCATCTCGCGATCGATGCCGGCATCAGTGCATTTTGTCGCGAGTGATTTGCTCGCGAGGATCGCGTCGATGCGCAGGCCGCGATTTTTTGGAAAAGAAAGCATCCGATAATCCCACCAACTGAAAAGCCCGCTCTCTTTGTGATGAAGTCTCAGCGTGTCGGTCAAGCCGGCATCGCATAATTGCTGAAACGACGCGCGTTCTCCGTTAGAACACATGATTGCGCCGCGCCACAGCGCCGGATCGTAAACATCGGCATCTTCTGGCGCAATGTTGAAATCGCCACAGACGGCAAGATCGAGATCCTTTTCTTTCGTTAGGCAATCAAGCAACCGCACGTACCAATTCAGTTTGTATTCGTACGCCGGCGATCCAACCGCCTGACCATTGGGCGCATAGATCGAATAGACCTGCACATTGTCGATCCTCGCCGCAATGACGCGCGCTTGTGGATCGACAATTTCATCGCAAAGCGACGCCCGGACATCGCGCAGTTTGGTTTTCGAGAGAATGGCGACCCCGTTGTAAGATTTCTCGCCGTGGTAGGCCGAATGATAACCGGCCGATTGCAGGGCGAGCACAGGAAATTGGTCGTCCGTGCATTTGGTTTCCTGCAAACAGACGATGTCCGGTTTTGTTTTCTCCAGCCATTCGGAGAGACGGTACTGTCGCTTGCGCAACGAATTGATGTTCCAGGACGCAATTTTCATTCTGAATAGTGATCCATGATAAATGAATAGTCGCGATGGTCTGCCTTTTGCTAATCACATCACCATTACTGATTACGATTCACACTCAACGCCTCCTGGTGCCCGATCTATAGCCAGAGCGGCATTAACCGATACTTCGTTGCAATCCGCCATTTTTAACCCAGTAGCTGCATTCGTGACGGACAAGATCGGAAGCCGCGACAGAGTTCTACAAGGCGCATGGTTGCTTTTGGCCTTGATCGTCTTCAGCCTCGTTATCGCAATTCGGATTCGACTCCTGGGAACTCCGCTGGATAGCGCCGAAGGTGAGTACGCGTATGCCGGTCAACTCATGTTGCAGGGCATCCCGCCATATAAGCTCGCCTACAACATGAAATTCCCCGGAACTTTCGCCGCTTATGCCGGGATGATGTCGATCTTCGGACAAACAATCACTGGAATTCATCTCGGCTTACTGTTGGTTAATGCTGCCACCATCACGCTGATCTTTTTCCTGGGCCGACGACTCGTGAACTCAACAGCGGGCATCACCGCGGCGATGACCTATGCGGTACTCTCTGTGGGTTCATCGGTGTTTGGACTCGCCGCTCACGCGACGCACTTCGTGATGCTTCCGGTTCTCGGCGGAACGCTGCTCTTGCTCAAGCAATCGGATGGGAAAGCGGTCGGGCAAGTATTCGGGAGCGGATTGCTTTTTGGTATTGGCTTACTGATGAAGCAGCCGGCGGTCTTTTTTATTCTGTTTGGAGCAATGTACCTGCTCTCCCATGATATTCGCCGCCGGTTTGGGCTGAAAAGTATCCTTTCACGAAATCTAATCTTCGGCGCCGGTGCAATTCTTCCCTTCGGGATTACGTGCCTCCTTCTCTGGTACGCAGGCGTGTTTGACAAATTTTGGTTTTGGACAATCGACTACGCGCGTCAATACGGCAATTTGGTTCCGCTGACCCAAGCACCAGAGATTTTCGCTGAGAACGTCGGGCACGTGATTGGGGCTGGCTGGGCGCTATGGACATTGGCAGGACTCGCCCTGTTTGCGGGACTTTGGCATAAAGAAACGCGCGCGAGCACAGGCTTCCTGGTCGGCCTGCTCGTGTCTTCGGCATTGGCGCTTTCTGCAGGATATTATTTTCGAGCCCATTACTTTATTCTGATTCTTCCAGCGGTTTCGCTGCTTGTCGGCCTTGCAACCAGCAAACTGTCGGAGCTCACAGCCAGCCGCACGAGCGTGGTTCGATTTGTGCCGTTCCTTCTGTTTAGCACGATGATAAGTTTGCCTATTTTCTCGGAGAAAAAGTACTTCTTTGAAGCTTCTCCTGTTGAAGCGTGCCTAATGATTTACGCACAGAATCCGTTTCCAGAGTGCATCAAGATTGCAGAATATGTGCACGACCACACAAGCCCGACTGACACGATTGCGGTGTTGGGATCGGAACCTCAAATTTATTTTTATTCAAAGCGGCACTCTGCGACCGGATACATTTACACTTATAGTTTAATGGAAGCGCAAAGCTTTGCACGACAGATGCAGGAGGAGATGATCCGCGAGATTGAACTTGCGCGGCCAAAATATCTGATCTTCGTAGGGATGAGCACCTCCTGGTTGCGCCTCCCCGAATCCGAGCAGCTGATTTTTAC
>DATMPQ010000002.1:0-8547 GCA_035567015.1 Chthoniobacterales bacterium
GGCCAGCAGGCCGCTGTACTCCCGCGCGAAGGGAACACCTTGCGCGACGCATTGGTCGATGATGTTCGAGCTGACTTCAGCGAGCCGATAAACGTTTGCCTCGCGCGAGCGAAAATCGCCGCCTTTAATCGTGTCGTAGAACAACCGATAGACGCTGTCGCCGTCGTTCTGATAATTCTTGGCGGCGTTGATTCCACCTTGCGCAGCGATCGAATGTGCGCGACGCGCCGAGTCTTGGTAGCAAAAACACTTCACTCGATAGCCAAGCTCGCCCAGTGTCGCCGCGGCCGATCCGCCGGCGAGGCCGCTGCCGACAATGATGATCTCGAACTTTCGCCGATTAGTCGGACTAACGAGTCTGGCGTGATCCTTGTGGTTGGTCCATTTTCCGGCGAGCGTTCCGGTCGGAATCTTTGGGTCGAGCGTCCCAATCATAGTTGTTGTGCCGGTTGGACGAGGCCGAGCAAAACCGCGACGGGAATCGAGGTGTAGCCGACGAATAATAGCCACGCGAAAACTCGTCCGCCGAATGCGAGACGCGGCGTCAGCATCCTGTTATTGAATCCGAGCGATTGAAAAAAGCTCGATGATCCGTGGCTCAAGTGAAGGGCGAGCAACCACATGCCAAGAATGTAAAATCCCGAGACGAGATAATTTTGAAATCCGTAAACCATCATCGAGTAAACATCGTAATGATTTATGGGATCGGGCTTGAGCAGCGCAAAGCGCGCATCGGTTTTTCGGAAAGTGAAATGGGCGAGATGATAAACGAGAAAGGCGAGGATGATCAGTCCGCTCATCATCATATGACGTGACGCAAAGGTGGCTTTGACATATCCCTTGTCCATGTAGGCCTCAGGCCGGGCGCGCCGATTTTCGATGGCGAGCCGAATCGTCACGTAGATGTGGATTACGACGGTGCAGAGCAAGAAAAGGCGAATGGCCCACAGAAGTGGCCCGAGATCGCGCAGGTGTTGGGAGTAGCCGTTAATCCAATCCGGCCCGAGAAAAATCTGCAGATTGCCCAGCAAATGGCCGATGACGAACAGGATCAAAATGATGCCGGTGATCGCGACGATCATTTTTTTCCCAACGGACGAATGATAGAAAGCAGAGATCGCGTTCACAATTAAACGCCGTGCGATGGCGACGATTGAGATTATGAGCGCTCGTTAGAGCGTCAAGGAAGCTTCTGTAGCGGTACCCGTGTCGGGCCCGAAAGAGCAGCCGGCACGGCTGCCACCACAGTTATTTGCTGCGGCAATTTTTCGCCCGCCTTCCCAAAACTTTGCGGCCCAGCCACGCAAGCACGAAGATTGGTTGCCCGAAAAACGAATGCGATTCCGAACCATTTTTCGAAAGGTAGTTCGCGTCTTCAGGAAGCGAGGCGACGACAAGGTTCGAGAGTTCTACATGCACATGCCGGAAGTGCAGCGGCACTTTCCTCTGGCCTTGCTGCCTCCGGCCCAGAAAGAATTCATAGACTGGCTTTTGGGAGAAGGCCGAGCACAGCATCGATTATCCGACGAGGAGATTGGTCAATTCATCCACGAGACCTCGGAAGAGCCGGCGCGCGGAATTGCCGAGACCTACTTGATCAACCCGGACTGGCAGAAGCGTTTCCCGTCGCCGTTGGATCGGCAACAGCAAACCAAGCTTCTCGAATGGCTGCGCGGTAAGTTTCCAGAGTTTCCCGCGTTAAAGGAAATTTGCCGGTTGACCGGCCGGGCAATTGAAAGGGCACGTCGAAGCGGCAGAGATGCGGCTCGATCGAGCGGGGTAAATATTCTCGCGCATTTCTGTTATCCATCGGGATTGCAACAGGCCGCGCTCGCCACTTGGCGCGCTCTCGAATCTGTCGGCGTTCCCACTTCCTGCCGGGATGTGCCGAGCGGCGTTGACACGGACCTTGACCCGCGCGCGCCCTGGCTTGGTCTCGAAATTCATCCGACTACCATCATCAACATCGCGCCGGCCACGCTTTTTGAAGTCTCGTATCAACGGGCCGGACTGGCGCGGCGCGAGGGCGTTTATCGCATCGCCAACTGGTATTGGGAGCTGGAAGATATCCCGCTGGAGTGGGCACGATTTGCCAGTTTAATCGATGAGATTTGGGCGCCGTCGCCGTTTGTCGCGGAAGCGATGCGGCCGGTGATGCCGGTGCCGATCTTCGAAATGTTGCCCGCGGTTTCGATCGGGAGGATCGAACCGGTCCGGCGTCGGCAGCTGAATATTATGGACCATCATTTTGTTTTTCTTTTTGCTTTTGATCTGTGCAGTCAATTCGAGCGCAAGAACCCGCTGGGAGTGATCCGCGCCTTTCGGAAAGCGTTTTCGCGTGCCGAAGCTGCCACGCTGCTGATCAAGACGACCCGCGGAGACCAGGACCTCGCCGGTTTCAATCGTTTAAAGAATTTCGCCGACGAAAATGGAGTGCTGCTTGTGAATGAACTCGCGTCGCGGGCACGGGCCTACGGCTACATCGACATGTGCGACTGCTTTATCTCACTCCATCGCTCGGAAGGTTTTGGTCTCGGTCTCGCGGAGGCGATGCTGCTCGGTAAACCGGTCATCGCGACGAATTATTCGGGCAACCTCGCGTTTATGAATCACGAGAACAGTCTGCTCGTCGATTACACCTTGACGGATATTTCTGAAAGCGGACCGATTTATAAACAGGGAAGCCGCTGGGCGATGCCGAATGAAGACCATGCCGCGGCGATGATGCGCGCTGTCTATGAAAATCGAGAGGAAGCATTTGCGCACGCGGGGCGAGCGCAGCCGGAAATAAAAGCGAAACTGGCTTTGGAAGCGGCCGGGCGCCGCATGAAGAAGCGGTTGGACGAAATCGCAGCGAAGGTAGGGGCGGTTCACTGAACCGCCTCGGCGCGCGGGTGATCTCAGGCGCTTCCCGGTTTGACTGCTGGAATCGCGGCAAGATCGACAGGTAATTTGTCCGGCTCAAATGTCTCCATGTTTATTTCGATCAAACTAACGAATGGACAGCCGAACTCCGGCTTATTCTTGCCGCTGCGATCGACAATCACTCCGACGGCGGCGACAACACCGTTGTGAGCGTGCACGATGTCGATTGTTTCCTGGACGCGGCCGCCGCGCGTGACGACGTCTTCAACGACAATGAACTTTTCGTTAGGCGAAATTTGAAAGCCGCGCCGCAAGACCAGTTTGCCCGATTCCTTTTCAACGAAAATGTGACGTTTGCCTAACGAGCGCCCGACTTCCTGACCGACGATGATTCCACCTAGCGCAGGAGAGATGACGGTATCACAATCGAATCTGCGCAATTTCTCGGCGAGTTGTTTGCAGACTTGCTCGGCGATATCGGTATGCTCAAGGAGCAGTGCGCACTGAAAATATTGCCGGCTGTGCAAACCGGAGCGCAAAACGAAATGTCCATCGAGAAGCGCGCCAGTTTTGCGAAAAAGCGCGAGGAGATCGTCGTCGCTCATTTTATTTCTTCTGTAGCGGCACTCTGTGAGTGTCGCATTATTTAATTAAGCGACCGCTACAGTTAAAAGTTAGCCGGAAGTATCGGCAGCGACTTCACCAGATGGACTGTTGCCGTCGGCAACGGCGATCGCTTCGATTTCGACGCGAGCGCCTTTTGGTAAAGCGGGCACTTCAACGGTCGAGCGCGCGGGCGGCGCCTGGTTGAAATAAGAAGCGTAAATTTCGTTCACGGTCTGAAAATCGGCGAGGTCGGTCAGAAAGATCGTGGTCTTCACGATGTTTTCAAAGGTAAGTCCTTCGGCTTTCAAGACCGCGGTGATGTTGTCGAGCACGCGACGCGTTTGTTCGGAAATGTCCTTCGAAACAATTTGGCCGCTTTTTGGGTCAAGTGGAATCTGCCCGGCGCAGTAGATGGTCGATCCAACCCGCACGGCCTGCGAGTAGGGCCCCACAGCGCTGGGCGCGTCAGTCGTGGAGATGATCTTCTTCATGGCGCGAGCTTAAACGCCGATGCGCGTCGCGCAATCATGGTGATGCCGCAGCTTGCTGTCTTTGCTGATCGCGTTTTTGGCGAAAATCCTTCTCGCTTTCGCTCAGATAACGAGTGTAGCCGTCCGGATCGACAAAAGCATTTGTGTCACCACGCATGAAACGTTCATGCTTATCCACGATATGAAAGAACGATCCGTGCGATGCGAGAAAAATATCGCACGGCAAGTTTTTTAAGGCGGCGAACGATTTTACAAAGTCAGCCGCAATGCCGGGATAGCTTTCCTGTCCAATGAATTTGTAGTCGAGCGAGCTTTGGCTGCCGACGAAAACGACGTCGTATGTTCTGGCGGTGTCTCGGATTTTAGTTGTCCAAGTTGTGGTTCCTCTTGTGTGTCCCGGAGTCAAGTGCGCGGTCATTACCTGACCACCCAGTCGAAGCGATTCGCCATCAAGAATGATTTTGTCTGGTTCAATCGGTGGAAAAAGCAGCGTGTCGCCGAATCGAAAGTCGCCATGCCCGCCCTTGCGCAGTAGCCCGGCGTCGCCTTCACTCGCAACAAATTTTGCGCCGGTTAACTTCTTCAGCTCAGCCAGACCACCGGCGTGATCGTAGTGCGCGTGGCTGTTGAGCAAATATTTTACGTCGCTCAATTTGAAACCGAGCTGCACGATGTTGCGCTCGATTTGCGGGGCGGTTTCGACAAATCCGCCATCGAGGAGGAAATGGCCCTGTTGCGTCGTGATTAGATACGACGTGATTTCGATTGCGCCGACATAATAAAGATTTCCGGCGATCCGGAAGGGTGGTACGGGTTTGTTCCATTCCCGGCTAGTCGCATCGGGTTGACCATTCGCGCTCTCCATAGCAACCAGGACGAACGCAACCACGATATCGATCTTCGTCACGGCCGAGCTTAACAATCGGGGCCCGGAATGACAAATGACGGAATCTCGTCGATATTGAAGACGGGATGGTTGGCTGGATTCTAAAGAAAATACTGGGGTCGAAAAATCAGCGCGAGCTCAAGCGCATGATGCCGATCGTGCGCCGGATCAACGAGTTCGAAGCGCAGTTCCAGAACTTGTCCGACGAGGCTTTGCGCGCGAAAACGGCGGCGTGGAAGGAAGAGCTCGCGAAAATTCCCGATCTCGAGGGTCAATGGCGGCGGCTGGACGAAATTCTGCCGGAAGCGTTTGCGGTCGTAAAAAACGCGGCCCGGCGATTAAACGACCGGAAGCATGCTTTCAGCGTGTGCGACCAGCCGATGACTTGGAACATGGTGCACTTCGACGTGCAATTGCTCGGCGGAGTCGTCTTGCACCGGGGGCGGATCGCGGAGATGGCGACGGGCGAAGGCAAGACGCTCGTGGCGACATTGCCACTTTATCTCAATGCGCTCACTGGTCGCGGCGCGCATCTGGTTACGGTCAATGATTATCTGGCTCGCCGCGATGCGGAGTGGATGGGCCAACTCTATGATTTCCTCGGCCTCACCGTTGGCTGCATCGAGCACGATCAAGAGCCGAACGTCCGTCGCGAGCAGTACGCGATGGACATCACCTACGGAACCAACAGCGAGTTCGGCTTCGATTATCTGCGCGACAACGGCATGGCCACGACGCGGGAGCAGCAAGTCCAACGCGGATATTATTATGCAATTGTCGATGAAGTCGATTCCATCCTGATCGACGAGGCGCGCACGCCGCTCATCATTAGCGGGCCGACGACCATTTCCACCCATCAATACGACAAATGGAAAGCGCTCATCGATCAGTTGGTGCGCAAGCAAACCATGCTCTGCAACCGGGTGGCGAGCGAAGCGATCGAGAAGTTTGAGCAAGGCAAGATCGAAGAAGGCGGCCGCCTTATGTTCAAAGTGAAGCTCGGCCAGCCGCGCAACAAACAATTGCTGCGCATGATGGAGGATCCGGAAAAGCGCCGAGCGATCGACAAAGCCGAGCTCTCTTTCTATCAGGACACGCGCAAGGAGGAATTGTTTGCGCTCAAGGAAGAACTTTTCTTCACCATCGACGAAAAATCGAACGAATCCGATCTCTCCGAACAAGGCCGCAATTTCCTGAATCCGGGTGACCCGAATGCGTTTGTGCTGCCGGATTTAATCAACGAGTTCACGGAGATCGACCTCAATCCAAATCTCTCCGACGACGAAAAAGAGCGGGCCAAGACCGAGCGGCAACAACATTGCGACGCGCAAGCCGAGCGCATTCACAACATCTCGCAGTTATTGCGCGCCTACTGTCTCTTCGAAAAAGACGTTCAGTACGTCATCGAGGACAACAAGGTCGTGATTGTCGATGAATTCACCGGCCGCAAAATGCCCGGGCGCCGCTGGAGCGACGGTTTGCATCAAGCGGTGGAAGCGAAGGAAGGGGTGCAAATCGATCGCGAAACGCAAACCCTCGCCACGATCACGATTCAAAATTATTTTCGCCTTTACCAGAAGCTGGCCGGCATGACCGGAACGGCCGAAACCGAAGCGGCGGAGTTTCACGACATTTACAAACTGGACGTCAATGTCATCCCCACGAATCGACCGGTGGCGCGCAAAGATCATAACGACCACATCTACAAAACGCGGCGGGAAAAATACAACGCCGTGATCAATGAGATTAGAAATTGCCACAGCAAGGAGCAGCCTGTGCTTGTCGGCACGGTGAGCGTGGAAGCATCGGAATTGGTGAGTCGAATGTTGAAGCGCGAAAAAATTCCGCACAACGTCTTGAATGCGAAATTCCACATGCAGGAAGCGGAGATCGTGGCGCGTGCGGGCCAGCCGGGGACGGTCACGATTTCGACAAATATGGCCGGTCGCGGCACCGACATTAAACTGGGCGATCGCGTGGCCGAGCGCGGTGGTCTTTACGTCATCGGCACCGAGCGGCATGAAGCGCGCCGGATCGATCGACAATTGCGCGGGCGTTGCGCGCGGCAGGGTGATCCTGGCGCGTCACGATTTTATGTTAGTTTCGAGGATGATTTGATGCGCAACTTCGGCGCGGCCGAGCGCATGACGAGGATCATGGAACGTTTCGGTCTCGAGGAGGGCCAAGAGCTCGAGCACCGGTGGCTGAACAAGTCGGTCGAGACGGCGCAAAAGCGCGTGGAGCAGCGGAACTACCTGATCCGTAAGCGCACACTCGACTTCGACGACGTGATGAACATGCAGCGGGAGGTGGTTTACACTTATCGCAACGAGACAATTGATTCTGAGGAGCCGCGCACACTCATCTACGAAGTGATCGATGAGGCGGTGCCGGCGAAAGTGAAGGAGTATCTCGCCGCCGAGCGCGATGAAGAGCCGAACTACACCGGCCTGTTGAATTGGGTGAACACGACTTTCCCGCTCGGCCTAACGAAAGAAAAAGCGCAGTTCGAGACGCGCACGGTCGATGAAAACGCGCAATTCCTGATCGGGAAAATTAAAGACGCTTACGAGCGAAAATCTTCGCACGAGGAAGCGACGGCGGTGAAAAGTCTCGAGCGTTACATCATCTTGAACGCGATCGACCGGCTTTGGCAGGAGCATCTCTACGCCATGGACGCGTTGCGCGAAGGGGTTTATCTCCGCGGTTACGCGCAAAAAGATCCACTCATCGAATACAAAACCGAAGCCTACGACATGTTCGTCGAGTTGATGGCGAACATTAAGAACGAAGTTCTGCACAATCTTTTCCGCAGCACTTCAAACTTGCAGGCGTTCGAAAATTTCCTGGCCACGCTGCCTCAATTTTTGTTGCGCGAACACGCTCCGACTGCGCCGACGGCAAACGCTCCGGCTCGGGCACGCCAGCCTCAGCCGGTCGGCGCGATGGCGGGGGTCACCGCCGATGGCGATGGCGCTGGCGCTGGCGATGGCGCTGGCGAAATGACGCTCGATCTTCCGATTCGCCGATCAATGCCGAAGGTCGGTCGCAACGAACCGTGCCCGTGCGGCAGCGGCAAAAAATACAAGAACTGCTGCGGCCGCGTCGCGTAATTACAAAATCTTTCGCCTAACGACAAAGGTCAGCTACCCCGATCCGATGATCAAGCTCTGGAGTGATGCGGTTTGCGGCTTCGGCCTCAGGTGCTAAGCGCAGTCATCGCGGCCAGGGAGTCCATATAATCTCGCCAGTGCACGATCTTGCGGTCCTGGATGGTAACGACCGAGATGAAGCGGTTGTCGTAGGAGGCACCCCTCCTGACTGTCTTACCATGTACTTCGTACTCGAGAATCACGATGCGGGGATCCTGCGTTCGGTGCGCGATGAGCGCACCCGCGCCGTGTAGGACGATGTTGTCGCCATAGCCAGCATAGAGCGTCATCAGCGCCTCGCGGCCGTCAACTCTGAGGGGCCATCCTGGGAAAATGTACCGGAACTCGAACACCGCGTCCTCGGCAATGGTCTCGAAGTAATGGCCGCCATCGACCAGGTCGGCCAGACCCTGCTGGACTATATTGAAGAAAGGGTCGAGCGCTCTCCAGGCCGTGTACTTTGGATCAGCCATAATATCGCTCCACGTGAGGTCATTCCCGCTTCATCGTCGATTGGACTTGCGGTCAGGCGTTCATTCCGCCATCC
>DATMPQ010000003.1:0-7252 GCA_035567015.1 Chthoniobacterales bacterium
GCGAATAGCAAGTCTTGGGTAATGTAAACTGGCGCAACCCTGTTCTCGTTGGTCACAATTGACCGGATCATCTCTTCAAATGCTGCGGTGATCCTTTGAGTCAACGCCTCGCTCCTGGCAACAGCTTCGGGGTCACGGTCCCATTCTTTTAGATCTTCAACAAACGGGTCAATCTTCTCGCGCGACCGTTCGAGCAAACCAGGATAAGCGTGCCTCAGATAATCGAAATACCACGAACGGCGCAGGAGATTAATGTCCACAACTTTTACGTCGCGCCGGCGCTGTTCTATCTCCTGCGCATAAAACATCGGGGACGCGACCTGCCAGTCTTGCGTAAGTAAGAGACCGTTAGGTTCTATCGCGCCAAGGAGATTTTCGACGTAATCGTGGGCGATAAAGTCATGCCGCCGATCATTGAAAGGCCAATTGCCAATAAAGGCTATTGCCGGCGCGAAGAGGACGATAACCGCAACCACTGCATACTGTTTCCCAAGCGGCATTGTTCTGGAGAAGGCGAGTTGGATCAACCAACGGATGCCGAACCCGGTAGCAATCGCGATCGAAATAAACGTTGGCAGATAGTAGGCATCCTTGTCCTCCGCAATTTCGTAGCTGAGAGCGTAAGCCAAATCGGCAATGATGATAAACAGTAGAAGCCAGAAAGTTGTGCGGTCCTGTCTGAAAGCGTTGGCGAAACCCGCGAAAGCCAGGACGAGCGGCAATGGCAGCCAGGTTAAGCCGAATTCACGCAAGGCCATTCTGCAGAATTCAACAAACTGCTCTCCCATTAAGTTTGGCGTAAAGGAGAGGAACACCCGATACTGACGGCCGGTGACGTGCCACCATATTTCTTGCAGCGAACGGGGATTGCCCCAGTTGATGACAGGCCCGCGCGCGGCTGCGAGTGGCAAGTAGGTATATATTGCGACCAGAGCGCCAACCGAAATCAGAGCGGCATATATCAGCCGTCTACCCATGAAGAACTTCAGTCCCTCCGTCTTATAAACGATAACGCCCAGAGCCGGAAGTATCAGCCCCACTGTGACGTGATGCACTCCGAGCGCGAGCCCAAATACGGCCGCAGCGGCATAAAGAAAAGCGTCGTGAATCGTGATCTGCCTATGGCGGATGATTTCGCCAGCATCCACCGCCATGCCGATACCACTTCTGTCTGCGATGATGCGTCGCCGCCACCGAAGCATCAGAAAGAAGATAACGAGGATGAGCAGCGCGTTGAGAGCATAAACCTCGGTGATGGTGCCATAAAACCAAAGCGTGCGAGAGAATGCCATGACCAAGCCCGCGCCCAACGGAGGGGCAAACACCAAAAGGCGGCTGATGCCTGAATCCTCAGCCTTTTTACTCTGCCGCGCGCCCCTCTTCCTGCGCTTCGATGGGGCAAAATATGAAGCCGTAATCATTAAGTCTGCCACAACAAGAGTGAGCATTGCGGAAGCGAGCGCGGCAAAAAGGGCAGAAGAAAAATTGATCCGCACCGCAACGTTTCCCAAGGGCACGAGTGATGCGAGATGGGCGAGGATGACCCACAGGGGAACGCCCGGTGGATGTGCGACTCCCAAGCCATGAGCGACCACAATCAGCTCTCCGCTGTCGGTCAAAGTAACCGTCGGTGCGAGCGTCGAGCTATAAAGAAACAGGGCCGCAAGAAATACTATGCCGGCGCAGAGCAATTCTGCCCGGGACCAACGAATCGCCCCAGTATTCATCTACCGGTCCGACTTTAGCGCGGGCCGGCGAAAGATCGACGTGAAGATTTCGCAAAGCCGCATTTGATTTGGCAACGCGTTGAGGACAACGCGTTGCACTTTCGCATTTGCAAAAGGTGGATGGACCCTGAACGCTTTTGGGGACGATTCTAAAAACAATCGACGAAGGCGCAAGATGATGTTGCGGGAGCGTCGCGCACTAAGGCTCTAAAGTGCAACAGGGCGGATCGAGGTGTTTTTCAACAGTCCAGTAGCCAACAAATCCTTCAGCAGCAGTCCGTATTCCGCCACTCCGCAACCTTTCCGCGTGTCGGAGCAGCACCCTAACGTAGCTGCCCACAAATCGCCCTGGCTCAGCGAAACTTTCTTGTGGCACTCAACGTTCGTGGTTCAATCCTGTAATGAACTCGGCTCGGCCTCTCGTCATCCTGCTGTTTGCGTTGAATTTCCTTGAGGCGCAAACGCCACCACCCGCGGCCTCTCCTTCTCCCAAGGAATCTCCGCCTGCTTCCGCTAATTACAATTTGCGTTGGGGCGTGAAAATCCCGATGCGCGACAAGGTTGAACTGAACGCGACACTTTATTTGCCGAAAACAAAGGATGGAACAGCCTCACGAACACCGGTCATTTTCACTCTGACGCCTTATATCTCCGACACGTATCACGCCCGCGCCGCATACTTCGCAGCGCACGGTTACGCGTTTGCACTTGTCGATGTTCGCGGTCGCGGCAATTCCGGCGGCGAGTTCGAACCGTTCGCAAATGAGCCGCGCGATGGGCGCGATGTGGTGGAGTGGTTGGCGCAGCAGCCGTTTTGCGATGGGAAAGTGGCGATGTGGGGCGGTTCTTACGCTGGGTTCGATCAATGGGCGACCGCGAAAGAACTTCCCCCACATCTCGCCACCATCGTACCGGCAGCGGCGGCACATCCGCCGCTTGATTATCCCTCTCTCGATAACGTCGGCGAAACCTACGACGTGCAATGGTTCACGCTCACGAGTGGCCACGCCGGTCAGCAGAATCTTTTCGCCGATCAAAAATTCTGGAGCACGAAATTCCTTGACGCCTACAAGAAACACATCGCCTTCAAAATGCTCGACTCATTCGTTGGAAATCCTTCCGCGAATTTTCAGCGCATTCTCAAGCATCCGACTGCTGATGCGTATTACGACGCGATGGTTCCGACGCGCGAGCAGTTTCAAAAGATCACGCTGCCAATCCTGACAATCACCGGTCAATACGACGGCGATGAATTGGGCGCGCTGACATTTTATCGCGATCACCTTGCAAACGCTTTGCCCGAAGCGCGCGCCAAACATTTTCTCATCATCGGCCCCTGGGACCACGCCGGCACGCGCACGCCGACCGATGAAGTCGGCGGCGTGAAATTTGGGCCGGCGGCGATCGTCGATCTTAACGATCTGCATCGGCAATGGTACGATTGGACGATGAAGAACGGCGCGAAGCCGGAGTTTTTGAAAAATCAGGTTGCATATTATTTGCTAGCGCCCGGCAACAGCGGCACAAACAGCGAGTGGAAATATGCCGATAGCCTCGAATCCTTTACCGCGAATCCAAAAACGCTGTATCTCGATTCCAAGAACGGTGACGCCAACGGTGTGTTCCGTTCCGGTGCTTTGACGGAGAAACAGCCTAACGAAGGCGCCGACCAATTCGTTAATGATCCGCTCGACACGCGGCGAGGCGAAAATGTCGAAGGAGTCGAGCCGAATGAGAAAACTGCAGGCATCGATCAACGTTTCGCCCTCTGCATCGGCAACGACGGCCTCGTTTATCACACAGAGCCTTTGCCTAACGAAACGCCGCTCATCGGTTGCCCCAAACTTACCGTTTGGGTCTCGATCGATACACCCGACACCGATTTACAGGCGGATCTTTACGAAATTCAACCCGACGGAACGAGCATCGCGCTTTGGAGCGACATTCGCCGGCTGCGCTACCGCGAATCGCTGCGCGAGGCAAAATTGCTCAAGCCCGGCGAAATTGTGAAATGCGAATTCGCTCCCGGTCTTTTTGTCGCGCGTCGGCTCATAAAAGGGAGCCGGTTGCGTCTCGTTGTTTATTCGCCGAACTCGATCTTCTGGCAAAAGAATTACAACTCGGGCGGCGTGGTCGCCGACGAGACGGCGAAAGATGCACGCGTCGCGCACGTGAAAATTTACCACGACGCAGAGCACGCGAGCGCGATCCAGCTTCCCCTCGGCGGGCCGGCTACTTCGCAACAATAGCCGATGCCTAAAAAAATTCGCGTCGGAATATTGTTCGGTGGCAGATCTGCCGAGCATGAAATCTCTCTGCAGTCAGCAAAAAATATCATCGACGCTATCGACACGAATAAATACGAGCTCGTGCTGATCGGCATTGATAAGAAAGGACGATGGCATCTCAACGAAGAATCTCGATTTCTTCTTCCGACAAGCGGATCGGAATTGCCCGAGCTACCGGAAAGCGGTGAGAACCTGGCGCTAATTCCTGGCAGGCAAGGAGAGCAGCTTGTGGCGCTATCCGGGCAGCAAACACTCGGCTCTTTGGACGTGATCTTCCCGGTCCTTCACGGTCCGTTCGGCGAAGATGGCACCGTCCAAGGACTGCTCAAGCTTGGCAATATTCCATTCGTCGGGGCTGGTGTTCTCGGCTCAGCAGTCGCGATGGATAAAGATGTGACGAAGCGACTTCTCCGAGATGCCGGAATTCCCGTCGCCAGATTTATCTCAATCGACAGATGTTCTTCGGACAAAATTGATTTCGATTACGCGCGAGGCCAGCTTGGTTTGCCGCTCTTTATCAAGCCCGCAAATCTCGGCTCGTCAGTCGGCATTCATAGGATCCGAGACCGCGAGGGATTCGACCTGGCCATTCGCGATGCATTCAATTACGACAACAAGATATTGATCGAAGAGGCTATTAACGGACGCGAAATAGAGTGCTCAGTGCTCGGCAATGACAACCCTGTAGCCTCGGTTCCGGGTGAAATCCTGCCTCGCCACGAATTTTATTCGTACGAAGCCAAATATCTCGATGAGAACGGCGCAGTCCTGGAGATACCGGCAAAGGTCCCGCAGGAGATTTCGGAGCGCATCCGCCAGACTGCCATCAAAACATTTCGTGTGCTTTGCTGCGAAGGGATGGCGCGCGTCGATTTCTTTTTGCGAAACGACGAAGAAATTATCGTGAATGAAATCAACACTATCCCGGGATTCACGCGAATCAGCATGTATCCAAAGCTATGGGAAGCGAGCGGCCTGCCCTACGGCGAATTGATCGACAAATTGATCGCACTTGCGATGGAAAAGTTCGAACGAGAAAAGGGATTGAAGACCGATCGAGCATGAACGCCTCTCGGGCTGCCATATTTTTCGTCTTGCTCATTTCATTGAGTCTCGCCTCCACACAGGCGCAACCGCGGAACTCCGGCACGGAAGCTCTGGATAAACTTGCCGACGATTTCTGGACGTGGCGCGCAAAGTATGCGCCGTTCACCGGTGACGATGTAAATCGAATCGAGCGGCCTGGCGGAACGCGTGATTGGTCGCGCGTCAGCAT
Organism: Chthoniobacterales bacterium; assembly: GCA_035567015.1. Taxonomy (GTDB): domain Bacteria; phylum Verrucomicrobiota; class Verrucomicrobiia; order Chthoniobacterales; family UBA10450; genus AV133. The sequence goes on from DATMPQ010000003.1 coordinate 5,292, forward strand.
CGACAAGCGGCGAAAAGATCTCGCAGAGTTTGAGGCGCGGTGGAAGAAGATCGACATCGACGGTTGGTCGATTCCAAAACAGGTCGATTACAAACTGATCGGGTCAGCGCTATCGCGGGTCCACTGGGAACTCGACATCAATCCGCGCTGGAAACGGGATCCGAATTTCTACATCGAGCAAACACTTACGGCACTCGTCGAAGCACTGACTGTTCCCGCGCCGTATGACGAAGCGCGCAGCAAAGAAATTCTCACCCGCGTCGAGAATATTCCGTCGGTCTTGCAACAAGGCGAAGCGAATCTTGATAAACCGCCAGCGCCGTTTGCCACCGTCGCGGCCCAAAACCTCGACGGAATTCGCGAACGTTTGCGCAAGATGGCAAGCGCGCTCACAGGATCGACCACGCTCAAAGAACAAGAACTGAGTAGTGCAGTCGAGCGCGCGGCAGATGCGCTCGAGAAATTTCGGGAGCGATTGCAGCACAAACTCTCGACGCTGCCGCGGCAAACTGCACTCGGTCGCGACGCTTATGTTTTCTTTCTTAAGAACGTCGCGCTCATGCCGTATTCGCCGGAAGAACTTCTCGCCATGGGCCAGCAGGAATGGAACCGCGCCGTTGCGCTCGAGGCTTACGAAAAGGAACGAAATCGCAACGTCCCGCCACTCAAGCTGGCATCGAACATCAACAATTGGATCAAGGACGCAGCGACAAAGGAATTGGCTATCCGCGAATTCCTCGATAAGCACGGCATCCTAAGCGTTCCCGATTGGATCCAACATTACACGCTCCGACCGACGCCGGAATATCTGCGAGCGCTTGGCTTCACCGAGAATGACGACTTCACTTCGCCCTCGCGTTTGAAAGAAAATTGTATCCGCTATGTGCCTGAGCCATCAGACAATCTCGGCTATTTCTGGCGGGCGACTGCGCAAGATCCGCGGCCGATCACCGTTCACGAAGGAATTCCCGGTCACTATTTTCAACTCTGCCTTTCGTGGAAACATGAAGACCCGATTCGCCGACATTACTACGACTCGGGCGCGAACGAAGGGATCGGCTTCTACGCGGAGGAGATGATGTTGCAGGCGGGTTTGTTCGACGACAGCCCGCACACGCGCGAGATCATTTACAATTTCATGCGGCTCCGCGCGCTGCGTGTGGAAGTAGACGTGAAACTCGCGCTCGGCGAGTTCACGCTCGAGCAAACCGCGAAATACTTGGAGCAGAAAGTTCCGATGGATTCAGCAACGGCACGCCAGGAAGCAATCGCTTTCTCCACCGGCCCGGGCCAAGCCATCACTTATCAGATCGGCAAACTCCAGATCACAAAGTTTCTCGCCGAAGCGCGCATGCAACAGGGCGAAAAATTCAACCTCCGCGCCTTTCACGATTTCGTCTGGAAAAACGGCAACGTCCCGATCGCGTTGCAGCGCTGGGAATACTTGGGCGATAAGGATGAGCCATAGGGACTTTTGTTCAAAAGCACCGATTTTTGCCGTCCAGCTAAGAAAATCCACACCGACTTAATCGACGATTTCGAGGCCCATTTGGCGGGCGGTGCCGGCGATGATGCGGAACGCGGCTTCGTCGTTACGCGCGTTCAGGTCTTTCGCTTTTGTTTTCACGATGTCCATCACCTGCTTGCGCGTAACCTTTCCGACTTTCTCTTTGTTCGGCTCTTTTGATCCGGCGGCGATGTTTGCCGCCTTTTTCAATAGGACAGCGGCAGGCGGACTTTTGGTGATGAAGGTGAACGACTTGTCTTTGAAGACGGTGATAACGACCGGTAAGATGTCGCCGGCTTGTTTCTGCGTGGCGGCGTTAAATTCTTTGCAGAACGCCATAATGTTCACCCCGCGCGGTCCGAGCGCGGTACCGACAGGCGGCGCCGGGTTCGCTTGTCCGGCGGGTATCTGCAATTTGATCTGGGCTACGATTTCTTTGGCCATTGTATTTCGT
>DATMPQ010000004.1:0-18227 GCA_035567015.1 Chthoniobacterales bacterium
AGGACAACCCCAAGGCGCCCGGCATCAAGCTGCTCCGCGACACTTGGGAATACGGCACCCGAACGCTGAAATTCAACCCCGACGCCTTCGCCTATGAACTGGGCCAAGGCATCATCGGCGACCTCTATCCCGTGCCCGGCCGGATGCTCCGCTGCTGCGAGCGCGTCGTGCACGAGTTCCTCGTCAAGGAAATGTGCGATCAGCATCCGCCCGCGGGGAAGTATGACATCTTCGCGGTCGAGGGCGGCACCGCGGCGATGTGCTATATCTTCGACACGCTGATGCAGAACGAGCTGATCCACCGCGGCGACACCATCGCCCTGGCCGTCCCGACGTTCACCCCGTACATCGAGATCGCCCACATGGACCGCTTTGCCTTCAAGGTGGTCAATATTGATGCGGCGAAGGAATACCGGAAGGACGGGAGCCACACGTGGCAGTACTCGGATGCGGAGATCGACAAGCTCGCCGACAAGCGGGTGAAGGCGTTCTTCCTCGTGAACCCCAGCAATCCGCCGTCCGTGGCCATGAGCGGCAAGGCGATGCGGCGGTTGGTGCAGCTGGTCAAGAGCAAGCGGCCCGATCTAATCATCATCACCGACGACGTGTACGGGACGTTCGTCCCCGGTTTCCGTTCGGCGATGGCCGAACTGCCGCAGAACACCATCTTCGTCTATTCCTATTCGAAACATTTCGGCTGCACCGGCTGGCGCCTGGGCGTGGTGGCCGTCCACCAGAACAACATCTTCGACAAGATGATTGCGAAGCTGCCCGCCAAGGTGCGAGCCAGGCTGAACCACCGGTACAGCCCGATCACGCTCACGCCCGAGAAGGTGAAGTTCATCGACCGGATGGTGGCGGACAGCCGGATGGTGGCGCTGAACCACACGGCCGGACTGTCCCTGCCGTCGCAGATCCAGATGATGCTGTTCTCGTCCTTCACGCTGCTCGACAAGTCGGACAGCTACAAGAACCTCTGCCAGCTCATCTGTCGCCGCCGGTGGCATGCGCTGTTCGACGGGCTCGGACTGACCCTACCCGAGGACAGCACGCGGGCCTACTATTACGTCGAGCTCGACCTGATGGTGTGGGCCGAGAAGACCTACGGGCCGGATTTCGCCAAATTCCTCCGGAAGAACTACGAGTGCATTGATGTGCTCTTCCGGCTAGCCGAGCATAGCGGCATCGTGCTGATGCCCGGCGGCGGCTTCGGCGGACCGGCCTGGTCCGTCCGCGTGTCGCTGGCCAACCTGCCCGAGGATACCTATCCGAAAATCGGGGAGTATCTTCGCCAGGCAGCAGAAGGGTACGTGGGCGAATGGCGATCAACTCAGGAGAAAAAAGGTTAGGCATTTCCAAGCAGATACACCCCAAACAAAAAACAAATGAAAAGTTACAAACATCTATATCTCGCTGCGGTGATTGCGTTGACGCTTTCGACCGCTGCTCAAGCAAAACCGAAAATTAAGGTTCTCGCCACCGGTGGCACCATTGCCGGCGCGCAGGCAAGCAGCTCTGAGGTCGGCTACAAATCCGGAACGTTTTCCGTAGATGATTTGATCAAAGCCGTTCCCCAATTAAAAGACCTGGCAGATTTGACCGGAGAACAGGTCGCCAACATCGGCAGCCAGACTATGAACCACGAAGTTTGGCTCAAGCTGGCGAAGCGGGTGAATGAAGTACTTAAAGACAACGACACTGATGGAGTTGTCATTACTCATGGCACCGACACGTTGGAGGAAACAGCTTACTTCCTCAGTTTGGTCGTAAAGAGCGATAAGCCGGTTGTCCTTGTTGGCTCGATGCGGCCAGCAACCGCGATCAGCGCCGATGGCCCGGCAAATCTTTATAATGCTGTCGCGCTGGCAGCCAGTCCGGAAGCGCGCGGTCGCGGGACCATGATCGTGATTGACGATGAAATTCACTACGCGCGTGAGGTGCAGAAGACGAACACGACCGAGCTCGACACGTTCCACTCACCAAATCGCGGCCGTGCTGGCGTAATGAATGTCGGCAAAGTGCAGTTCTTCAATCAGAACACCACGCGCCACACCACCAAAAGTGAGTTCTCCACTGACGGGAAAGCCGTCGCTGACCTGCCTGATGTTGAAATTGTCTATTCCTACGAAAACTTAGGATCTGAAATCATTGACGCCTTGGTGAAGCAGGGAGTAAAAGGAATCGTGCTCGCAGGCGTAGGCGATGGGAACAGCACCGACACCGCAATCGCGGCCCTCTCGGCTGCCGCAAAAAAAGGTGTCGCGGTCGTCCGATCTAGCCGCACCGGAAGCGGTTTGGTGGTGCGCAACGTAGAAGTCGATGACGACAAGCTCGGTTTTATCGCGGCCATGGAATTGAGTCCGCAAAAAGCCCGGATCCTTTTGATGCTCGCGCTGATGAAGACCAACGATCCGGCGAAGCTTCAGCAAGCCTTCATGCAGTACTAATTGAAATACCTAACCGATTAATCAAAAATGAAGTCAAATAATAGGCACATCATCGGCCGCTGCTTCAAGGCCGCCACCTTGGGTCTTGGATTACTTGTCGCGTCGCTTTCGCAGGCGCAAACGTCGAAGCCAGGCGAAAAGCCAGCCGCTGCTTCTGCAAAAAGCGATCCACAAAGCGTGGTGAACGCGGCTTACGCAAAATTCAAGGACGACTCGGAGGGCAAGAACGCGGATTACATACCGGCACTCGCCAAAGTCGATCCGAAATTGTTTGGTATCGCCCTCGTAACCGTGGACGGAAAAGTCTACACCGCTGGCGACATCACCACCGAGGTCTCGATGCAGTCGATCTCGAAGGTCTTCACGATGGCGCAGGTCATTCAGGAACAAGGCCCCGAGGCGATCGAAAAGCAGATCGGGGTCGACGCGACCGGAGCCAGATTCAATTCGATCATCGCCGTCGAAGCGGTCAAGACGGTCGTCGGCACCGGCGCGCCTGAGATGAATGCGCTTGTAAACCCCGGCGCTATCTCGGCGACGAGCATGGTGAAAGGCGCGAGCGCTGACGAGGTTTGGAAGAAGATCGCCGATACCTATAACGACTACGCGGGACGCTCGCTGACTGTGTTGCAGGACGTGTACAAATCCGAATCGGACACAAACCAGCGGAACCAGGCCATTGGCGCGCTGATGCTTGCCTACGGCTACATCAAGGACAACTGGCAACAGGCCGTGGATCTCTACACGCGGCAATGCTCGGTCGGCGTTAATGCGAAAGACCTCGCGAACATGGCGGCTACGCTCGCCAACGGCGGGAAGAACCCGGTTACCGGCAAACAAGTGCTTGATCAAGCAAAAGTACCGCAGGTGCTCGCCGTCATGGCAACCGCGGGCTTGTATGATGACTCGGGCAAGTGGCTGTACCACACTGGGCTGCCGGCCAAGAGTGGCGTCGGCGGCGGGATCATCGCCGTCTCGCCCGGCAAGTTCGGAATCGCCGTGGTGTCGCCACCACTCGATTCAGCAGGTAACAGCGTTCGAGCGCAGCGCGCGATTACCGCGATCTCGAACGAGCTCGGCGGAAATCCGCTGGCAGCCAAGGCGAAGTAGCTCACCACGAGATCTCGCACTCCATGTCAACATTTCGCTGCAATAAATAAACCGCAAATAACCAACCCTACTCATGAGAACGATCCACAAAGTATTACTTATCGTTAGTGTCGCGCTGCTCGTTACTGTCGGACCGATGGCAACTGCGCGCGCTTCCGAACTCGACGACCTCAAGGTCCAGATGCAGGCCATGCAAAAAGGCATGGAGCAGATGCAGCAGAAAATTGCGGAACTGGAAAAGGAAAATCAGAAGCAGAAGCGACAAGCGACCGCTGCCACCAAAACGGCTCCGCCGCCAGCGCCGGCCGAAGGACCGGCAACCGGTTTGCCGCCGGTTGACGCCAATGGCAATCAAATTGTCACCATCGCTCCACCTACGGTCACAATCGAAGGACACGCCAGCGAGGTAAAGGATCGTACGGCGATGGACGATCAGCAGGAATCTGCGCCTCGGCCTAACGATCTAACTCTTGATCCGAAGTATCGTGGCTTTGTTCCCATTCCAAATACGCCTGTGTTGATCAAATTTAACGCCAAGCCCCGCGTCGACTTCACGGATGATCCGCAGAACACGGGAAATAACGACCGTTTTGTCACCGCTCAGATCCCAGTCGAGGGCGACTTCTTCAAGGGCGGCGGCAACCAGTTCAACGCCAACGCCAAAGGGTCGCAATTAAGTATCGACGTGCGCGCGCCTGAGCTCCCGGGAAGCCCTCGGTTCTATTACCAAAATGACTTTTTTGGTAGCGGGGGAGGGGAACTTCCGTTCCGGGTCCGACAACTCTACGGACAAATTTACAATGTTGTGCTTGGACAGACCTTTAGCGTTTTCGAAGATCCCGACGCCTGGCCGGATACAGTTGACTACGAAGGGCCAAACTCCGCAATTTTTGCGCGGCGTCCGCTGGTTCGCTATCAATTGCCATTGACCAAGAAATGGCAGCTGAATTTCGGCTTGGAAAAACCGGGCGCGGAAGTCGATACCTCGATTGATCCCGATGCACGCTCGGTCAATCACACTCCCGACGGTGGTTTAAACGTTCGATGGGAAGACTCGAAGGTCGGCCACGTCCAACTCGGGGCAATCTTCCGCGATATCGGCGTCAAAGGCCCCGTTGTCGGCAATCAAAGCACGTTTGGCTGGGGCCTGAACCTGTCGAGTTCGTTAAACGTTTTCGACCGCGATTCGGTGCAGACACAGTTAACTTACGGGGAAGGTCTTTTTCGCTATTTTAACGACGATTTCGTCAACAACGACGCCGCCTTCGATAGTTCAGGAAAGCTCACTGCGATTCCTGCTTTCGGAGCGATGATTGGCTACACCCACAAATGGACGGACACGCTGCGTTCAACGGCAAGCTATGGATACGTCCATTTGGATAACCAGTTCTCACAAGGACCTGACGCCTACCATCAGACACACTACGCAAGCGTGAATCTCGTATGGCAGGCGCGAAAGCGTCTTAGCATTGGGTTTGAAGGACTGTACGGCCATAAGGAGGAAAAGAGCGGCGCTGATGGCGATGCTTTCCGCCTTCAAATCGGCGTAGTGTACTCAATATTCGACTAAGACCGGTCGAGTTACAAAGGCGATATCTGTGTGAATTGTCTTCTTCCATCGAGCGCAAACTGGGCGTGAGCACCGGTTGAGTATGGGACTAAGGTCCAATATGTCCGCCGCGCCTCTTAGGACAACATTGCAAGGCTCGAAGGGGGATTGATCATGGACGCGGCAGGCTTCATCAAAGAACGCGTCGGTGTGTTCAAGGACTTCAGTGCCGAGCGCATTAAACAATTGGTGGATGGCTCGCCGATCAGGTCGTTTGATACGAACGAAGCAATCGCGCATCAGGGCGCAGAAGCCACCCACTTCGGGGTTGTGTTGAGCGGAACAGTAGCGGCCTCAGCGGTGACGAACGGCACGCGGCAACTGCTCGGGCAGTTGAAGGCCGGCGACACATTTGCTGAAGCCGCGTTGATGACGGGCAATCCATTGCTCGCGGACTTCATCGCCGGGTCACACTGCGAAGTCTTGCTTATTCCGGTCTCGCTGTTTCAATCGATCATTGTCGCCGAGCCGGGCGTGGTGCAGCACATCTCCCGGACAATCGCCGATCGGACAAGAATGCTTGCGGCCGATCCGGCGAAAACGAAGGCTGCACTTCGCCAGGGTAATGATCCGTACGGGCTCATGCTCAAGGGCGAAAGGCCCGAGAAAATTCTCGTCATTAACGTCGGTTCTTCTTCGCTGAAGTATTCATTTTATGATACGATGGATGAATCGCGTCACGCGAAAGGTCTTGTTGAGCGCATTGGCCTCGATGGCACTCGACTGAAGCATCGCGGACCGAAGGGCGAACTGAAGCGCGACCTGGAAAAAGGAGATCACGCGGCCGCCTTCAGCGCTATGGTGGCGGAACTCGCTTCAAAGGAAACTGGAGTCATCAGCAGCACGGCTGAAGTGAGTGTCGTGGCGCATCGCGTTGTTCATGGCGGCGAAAAATTCACTGAAGCCACGCTCCTCACTGACGAACTCGTCGCGGAAATGGAAAAACTCAATCCGCTCGCACCGCTGCATAACCCTGTAATCATCGCCGGCATTCGCGAGATGCGGCGGCTCTTTCCTGCCGTCCCTCACGTGGGGGTATTCGACACTGCATTCCATCACACGCTGCCGGCTTATGCATTTCTCTATGGGCTACCGTACGAGTTTTATGAAAAGAAAGCGGTGCGCCGTTACGGCTTTCACGGCACGTCGCATAACTACGTCGCACTGCGGGCTGCGGAATTCTTAAAGAGGCGCCCTAACGAGCTACGCGTCGTTAGCTGTCACCTCGGAAATGGGTCGTCGATGTGCGCCGTAAATCATGGGCGCTCGGTTGATACGACAATGGGTTTCACGCCGCTGGAAGGCTTAATTATGGGAACCCGCTGCGGCGACCTTGATCCCGGCGTGCTCGCATTTCTTGAACGTGAGGAAAAACTCAGTGCTTCAAAGAGCGAAGAATTGTTAAATAAGAAGAGCGGTCTACTCGGGTTGTCCGGCATTTCGAGCGACATGCGCGAAATTCTTAAGGCTGCAGATGACGGCCATCGACGCGCGATGCTCGCGCTCAAGGCGTATTGCTATCGCGTGCGAAAGTACATCGGTGCTTACGTCGCCTCCATGGGTGGACTCGACACTGTGATTTTCACTGGGGGTGTCGGCCAGGGAAGCGCAGTGGTTCGCGCCCTGGCACTGCAGGGACTGGACTGCATGGGGATTACGCTTGACGACAAGCGCAATCGCGAAGCCAGCGGCGACGAGATAAGCCGGATCTCAACCGACGATTCGAAAGTAGAGGTGCTCGTTGTGCCGACCGACGAGGAACGCATGATGGCGCGCGAAGCCTTGCGCACTTTAAGTCGCTCTTACATCACGCGCGTCCTGGAGGCGCAGAAGCAGCAACCATTTCTCGTCGAGATTTCGGCACATCACATTCATCTCACACAGGAACATGTCGAGGCATTGTTCGGCAAGGGACATCAACTCACCAAGCACGCCGACCTCTCGCAACCGGGCCAGTACGCCTGCAAGGAACAACTCACGATCGTCGGGCCGAAAGGTCGCGTGGATCGCGTCCGCATTCTTGGACCCGCGCGCAAATACACGCAGGTCGAGATCGCGATGACCGAGCAATTCAAACTCGGCATTCTTCCTCCTATCCGTGAAAGCGGTGATATTGCAGATACGCCCGGCTGCATTCTCGAAAGTCCAACCGAAAGCGTGAAAGTGGATCGCGGTGTCATTTGCGCACTGCGCCACGTTCACATGGCACCGGATGACGCGCTGCGCTACGGCGTGCGCGACAAATCATTTGTGCGAGTACGAATCGCCGGCGATCGCGAGCTTGTCTTCGGTGATGTGCTCGTGCGCGTCGATCCGAATTTCGCACTGGCCATGCATATCGACACCGACGAAGCGAACGCGGCCAATGTGCAGGCTGGCGCGGAGGGATTCATCGACGGAATCCAAAGCGAAGGATGAACCATTTGTAGAAAAAAACGCAGCCACAAACCGAGAAAATCCCATAACTATGAATACGCCCGACAAAAATGAAGATCAGTTCCCATCATTGCCCGAGACAGCCTCCTTGCCCGAAACCATCGACCGCCGATCGTTTATCATCCGCAACGCCGTCATCGGCGCGGCGGCGGTGATGACCGGCACAGCCTGGACAACCGAAGCGCGTGCCGCGCAGGCTGCCAAAGAAGCGGCCAAGCCCAAAATGGGTGGGACCCTCTCTCCCGACCTGAATGTGGTGAAGGAATCCAAAGGCCCGATAATGATACTCGCAGATGAATTCTACAAAGTAGGCCCCGGTCCGTCGAGTTCGCATACGATCGGGCCAATGCGGATCACCTACGATTTTTACCAGCGCTGCACAAAGCTGCCCGCCGACCAACTGGCAAAGGCCACCGGCTTAAAGGTGCACCTCTTTGGCAGTTTGAGCGCGACGGGCAAAGGACACGGTACCGAGCGAGCGGCTCTGGCCGGCTTGTTAGGCAAGGAACCGGCCACTGTCGATCCTTTGTTCCTCGACGAAATGAAGGAGAAGCCGACGCAAACCTATCCGGTCAAGCTGGGCGACAAGACGTTTAATCTGTCGCTGGCCGACGTCGTTTACGACGCAACCAAGGGCGACTTTCCGCACCCGAACACGATGACCTGCAAACTCATGGGCGGAGACAAGCCGATCTTCGAACAGGAATATTATTCTGTCGGGGGCGGATTCATCGAGTGGAAGGGTTATCAACCGCCCAAGAAAGGCGCGCCGAAGTATCCCTACCAAACGATGAAGGAACTGCGCCAGCACGCGGAGAAAAATAATCTCTCCATCGCTCAGGTGATCATGGCGAACGAAATCGCAGTGTCCGGAAAGACCGAAGAAGAGGTCAACGCGTTTCTGGACAAGATCGCGAATGCGATGTTAGCCACGGTAAAGTCCGGCCTGTCCGTGAAGGAAGGAGTATTGCCCGGACCAATAAAGTTACAGTCGAAAGCGGCAACGGTTTGGGAGCGCGCACAGGACGATAATTACGAAAGCGACAAAGCGATCGCGATGGTCTCAGCTTTTGCGCTTGCCGCGTCCGAGGAAAACGCGCGTGGCCACTTGGTCATCACCGCCCCAACGGGCGGTTCGGCGGGCGTAATGCCGGCGGTTGTATATGCCCTGGTGAATAGCAAACGCCAGGTGCCCATGGACAAAATTCGTGAGGGTCTCCTCGCCGGTTTGGCAATCGGTTACTTGTGCAAACACAACGCCACGCTGGCCGCAGCGGAAGGTGGCTGTCAGTCCGAAATCGGCGTGGCGTCGGGGATGGCCGCCGCGCTTATCGCCCAGGTAATGGGGAGCAATGCCCAGGTTCTCGAGAACGCTGCCGAATCGGCCATTGAGCATCATCTCGGAATGACGTGCGATCCTGTCGCCGGATACGTGCAGGTTCCCTGCATCGAGCGCTGCGCCTTCGGCGCGGTCAAAGCCTGGACGGCTTTCATGATTGCCACCAACGAGATTGCGTCACGCCACCGGGTTGATCTCGACACAACGATCAAGACGCTGGCCGACACGGGCCGTGACATGAACGCGAAGTACAAGGAAACGAGCGAAGCCGGTCTGGCTCAGAACCTCACCCTTTGCTAAGCGTTCGTTGGGCAAAACATGAGCGCGACCGCGACAACGGCTCCTCTGGAGAAAAAAGCACCGGCAAAGAAAAAAGTCGACCTGCCCGACACAACCGAAGCATGGCGTGGATTCGAGCCCGGCCTGTGGCAGCGCGATATCAACGTTCGCTGGTTTCTACAGCGAAACTATACGCCTTACGAGGGAGACGATTCTTTTCTCGCCCCCGCGACCAAACGGACAAAGGGAATCTGGAAGAAGCTGACGGATCTGTTCGTCGAGGAACGCAAGAAGAAGGGTGTGCTCGACGTCTCCCAGGTGCCGAGTTCGATCACGGCGCACGCGCCTGGATACATTGACCGCGAGAACGAAATCATCGTCGGCCTTCAGACGGAAGCGCCACTCAAGCGTGCCATCATGCCCAATGGTGGTCTGCGCATGGTGCTCAATTCGCTCGAGGCCTACGGTTACGAGCCGAACCCGGCGGTCGTGGAGGCGTTCAGCAAGTATCGCAAGACGCACAACGAGGGTGTGTTCGACGCCTACACGGCTGACATCCGCGCCTGCCGCAGTTCGCACATCCTGACGGGCCTGCCCGACGCCTATGGCCGCGGGCGCATCATCGGGGATTACCGCCGGGTTGCGCTCTACGGGGTGGCGCGGCTGATCAAACAGAAGGAGCAGGAAAAGGCGGCGCTCGACAGCGCCATGTCAACGGACGACATCATCCGCGATCGCGAGGAATTGAGTGAGCAGATCCGCGCGCTGAAGGAATTGCAGGAGATGGCGAAGAGCTACGGCTTCGACATCTCAGGTCCGGCTCGCAACGCGAAGGAAGCAGTGCAATGGCTTTACTTCGGCTACCTCGCCGCTGTAAAAGAACAGAACGGCGCGGCGATGTCGCTGGGCCGCGCCTCGACGTTCCTCGATGTTTACTTCGAGCGCGACCTTTCCGAAGGCGCGCTGACCGAGTCGCAGGCGCAGGAGATCATTGACGACTTTGTCATCAAGCTGCGGATCGTTCGCTTTTTGCGCACACCGGAGTATGACGACCTGTTTGCCGGCGATCCCACGTGGGTGACGGAGTCCATCGGCGGCATGGGCGATGACGGGCGTTCGTTGGTGACGAAGAGTAGCTTTCGGTTTCTGCACACGCTTTACAACCTGGGGCCGGCGCCGGAGCCGAATCTCACCATCTGGTACTCGCCGCGGCTGCCAGATAATTTCCGCAAATTTGCCGCGAAAGTCGCGATCGACACGAGCGCGCTGCAATTCGAGAGCGACTCGCTCATGCGCGGCGCATGGGGCGATGACGGCGCCATTGCCTGCTGCGTTTCGCCGATGCTCATGGGCAAACAGATGCAATTTTTCGGCGCGCGCGCGAACCTCGCCAAGTGCCTGCTCTACGCCATCAACGGCGGCCGCGATGAAATTACCGGCAAGCAGGTCGGGCCGAAAATCGATCCAGTCCAGAGCGACTACCTCGATTTCGAAGACGTTGCTGGGAAGTTCGAGCGGATGATGGAATGGCTGGCGGAAGTGTACGTGAACGCGATGAACGTGATTCACTACATGCACGACAAGTATTCCTACGAGCGCATCGAGATGGCGCTGCACGATTACGCGCCCGTGCGCACGATGGCGTTTGGGATCGCGGGTCTCTCGGTCGTGGCGGATAGCCTGTCAGCGATGCGCCACGCGCGCGTGAAAGTGATTCGCGATGAGACGGGACTGGTGGTGGATTACCAGACGGAGGGAGATTTCCCGAAGTTCGGCAACAACGACAACCGCGTCGACCAGATCGCGTCGACGGTTGTGTCTATGTTCATGAGCAAACTGCGGAAGCATCCGACCTATCGCAACGCGATCCACACCCAATCCGTGCTGACCATCACCTCGAACGTCGTTTACGGGAAGAGCACTGGCCACACACCGGATGGACGCCGCAAAGGTGAGCCGTTTGCGCCCGGAGCCAATCCAATGCACGGCCGGGACTCGCACGGCATCATGGCCTCAGCTGCGTCGGTGGCGAAGATTCCATATCGCGACGCTGCGGATGGAATTTCGCTCACGACGACAATGGTCCCTGAGGGCCTGGGCCGCACGCCGGAAGATCAAATCACCAATCTTGTGGGTACGATGGACGCGTTCTTCGGGACGAGCGGTTATCACATGAACGTAAACGTTCTCAATCGCGCGACCCTGCTCGACGCCATGGATCACCCGGAGAAATATCCCTCCCTAACTATTCGCGTTTCCGGTTACGCCGTGAATTTTGTGCGGCTGACCCGCGACCAACAGATGGACGTCATCAACCGCACCTTCCACGGCGCCTCCTGAACTCTTGAACGCCGCTGCCACCGATCCCGACGTTGCGCTCGAGGGGAGTCCCTATGACTTGCGCGTGGGGCTGGGCGAGCGAGTGAGCGAGCTGGATATCCGCGCGGCGCTGGAGAGCGGCGATCTCGGCTTCGTTCATTCGTTCACCACCGGCTCCGCCGTGGACGGGCCGGGCATGCGGGTCGTGGCGTGGTTGGCGGGCTGCCAGTTTCGCTGCGTTTATTGCCACAATCCCGACACCTGGAAAATGACCAATGGGATACCGGTGCCTTTGGCGCGCGCGGTGGAGCAGATTAAGAAATACCGCCATGGCTTGCACACGATGAAAGGCGGCCTAACGATCAGCGGCGGCGAGCCGTTGATGCAATATCGGTTTGTGCTCAAGGTCTTCGCGGCGGCCAAGCAAATGGGCGTGCACACGGCGCTCGACAGCAATGGCTACTTCGGCGAGCGCCTCAGCGATGAGGACTTGGCTGTCATTGATCTGGTACTGCTCGATCTCAAGGCCATGACTCCCGATCTGCATCGGCGGCTCACCGGCATGGACAACCGGCCAATTCATGAATTCGCCCGGCGACTCGCCGCCGCGCGCAGGCCGATTTGGGTTCGTTTCGTCCTCGTGCCCGGCTGGACTGATGACATGGCCGAGGTCGAGCGGATCGCAGCTTTCGCAGCGGGCCTTGGAAACGTTGAGCGAGTGGACGTGCTGCCGTTCCACCAACTGGGCCGCTTCAAATGGGAAAAACTCGGGATGGACTACCAACTCAAGGACGCCCAACCACCCACGGGCGCGACGACTGACGAAGCCATCGCCAGATTTCGAGCGGCAGGACTTAAAACCGTTTAAAAGAAATACCAATGACAACTACAAACGACAGACAACAACTGAATGTTGAATGAAAAATCGCCTCTCAAGTATTGAAATCACGGTGACGGCAAGGAAGTAACGGCTTTCTTTTTGAAATGCCTTCCAAACTTCCAGTCGCTGCGGTAGGCGCGTGGTTGCTGGTCGCGATCTATTATTTCTACCAGTACGCGCTTCGCTCCGCCCCGAGCGTGATGATGCCGCAACTGACCGAGGCATTTGGCGTAAGCGCGCTCGGAGTTTCCGCGATTGTGGGAATGTTCTACTACGGCTATTCGCCCTTCAGCCTCGTCGCCGGCGCATCGATGGACCGCTTCGGCGCGAAGCGAATCATTCCGATTGGAGCGGCCGTCGTCGGCATTGGTGCGCTGCTGTTCGGCATGGGCAACGTAACTGCCGCTAACATCGGACGATTCCTTCAAGGCGCGGGCGGCGCGTTTGCTCTCATCGGGGCCGTTTACTTGATCACGAAGAATTTTCCCGCGTCCGTCGCCGCGTCTTTCATCGGCGCAACGCAAATGTTCGGCATGGCGGGAGGATCGGCCGGGCAGTTTTTCGTTGGGCCAATCATCAAAAGTGGACTGCCCTGGAGTCGATTCTGGATTTACACAGGCCTGGCTGGACTGGCGATCAGCGCATTGCTGTTTGTCCTCTTACCTAAGGAAGGCCCGAAGACGACGAGCAGTGCCGGCGGTTTCGCCACGTTGTTCGTTTCGTTAGGAAAGGTGTTTCGCAATCCACAGTCCATTCTCTGCGGCGTGATTGCCGGTCTCTTATTCATTCCCACAACTATTTTGGGCATGACTTGGGGTGTCCGGTTTTTGCAAGAGGCGCGCGGTCGCGAATATGAGACTGCCGTCGCAATGGCCGCCACAGTTCCACTTGGATGGATGATCGGCTGTCCGCTGCTCGGCTTCATCTCGGATCGCCTTGGCCGCCGCAAGCCCGTAATTCTTGGAGGCACGATTATGCTTCTGGGTATGCTGGCTTGGGTTCTTTTCGGCAATCCTGCCATTCTGCGCGGCCCCATGGTGGGAATTTTCATGGGCATCGCATCCGGTGCCGCCATGCTTCCGTATTCCGTCATCAAGGAAGCCAACCCGCCGGAGCTCGGCGGCTCCGCCACCGGCGTCGTCAACTTTATCAATTTCACCTTCAGCGCTCTTCTCGGCCCGGTGTTCGGCGCGCGACTGGTCCGGTCTCCAGATGGTCCGGACGTGGCAGCTTTGGCGCACTACCAGGCGGGCTTCGCACCTTTGCTCTACGGGGTCCTTCTCGCGCTGATCCTGACTTTTCTTCTGAAAGAAACCGGACCCGCAGCCCGGAAAACTTAAGGCTCGTGCCAGAATCCAAAACAACCGTAATGAACAAAATGAACTTCGGCCATTATGTGTTGAAGATGAACCCCCTCATCGTCCTGGGCGCTTGTTCCGGAGCGGGAACGATTACCGCCGCGCTTCGCGCTATCTAGGAAAAGGCGCAGAGCGAACTCCCGGCCCTCGGCTACACCTTACCCTATGCGATTGGCAATATCGTGCTTACACGTTGCGATGTGGTGACTCATCACGCAGTTTTACTCGCATCGCGCTTCCAGTTAAGATGATTTCCCCATCACTCCGCTCTTATCGGTTTACTACGAGGACCGCAAGCGGATCGGGCGGAATAATTCCTCACATTCTCGTTAGGCAATTCTTCGCGTCCCGTGAGAACGACGACTTTATTCTTGGTGTTTTCGGTGCTCCTTCACGCCGGCTGCGCGTCCAATCGCCGTCAGCAGCAGCATTCGTCTGACACGCCCTTCTTCGACACTCCAGATGTTGACAGCCTTCACTAGTTCGATTCCGTAGATCCGCTCCAAGATGTGCCCACAGCCAATCCAACCCGGTGACAACAGCCTAACGGCTACAGGTATTGCTTCGCTATGAAAGGGGCAGTCTCACCATGAACTATCTTACCCACGCTTTTAGGGAACATCAGGAGCTCGCGGTTTTCTTAACCCTGGCGATCGGCTTCTTCATCGGCCGCTTTAAGATCGGAACGTTCAGCCTGGGCACGGCCGTGGGCACGCTGCTCGCGGGAGTCGCGATTGGGCAAATGAGCATCCAGGTTCCCGCCGTGGTAAAGTATGTCTTCTTTGATCTCTTTCTCTTCACTACCGGCTACAAGGTGGGACCCCAGTTCTTCCGCGCGCTAAAGAAGGATGCGTTGCCGCAGCTTGCCATCACGCTCGTCCTCTGCATCACCTGCCTGCTCGCCGCGTATGCCGCTGCGAAACTCCTCGGTTACGACGTGGGCACGGCAGCTGGTATGCTTGCCGGCGCATTCACGGAATCGACCGTCATCGGAACCGCCAGCGACGCCATTGGTCGCGTGGCCAGCATATCGGACGCGGACAAAACGAGCCTAATTAATAACATCCCGGTAGCCTACGCCGTCACTTATCTTGTCGGCACGGCGTTTATCGTCTGGTTTCTCCCGAACGTGGGTCCGAAGCTGATGCGCGTCGATCTGAAGGAGGAGGCGCGAAAACTTCGTGCCAAGATCGCGGCCTCGGGCGCTGGCGAGCCGGAGATTACTTCTGCCTACCAAGCGCTGGCGGTTCGCGCGTACCAGGTTATGAACCCGGATTTGATCAACCGGAACGTGGGCGAACTGGAGGCGCGTCCCAAACAAGCTCGCGTCTTCATCTCCCGGATCCGCAGGGAGGGCAAGATCATCGAGGCCGACCCAGGCACGGTCGTTCGCTCGGGTGACATCATCGCGGTTCTGACGCGGTCGGAGTTGCTGACGGCACGCGGGGGAGAGATCGGGGCGGAAGTAGATGACAAGGAACTCCTGAGTTTTCCGATCGAGGTGCTCGACGTGGTAGTCACCAACAAGTCTTTCGTCGGCAAAACTATTGTCGATCTAGCTGCCTTGGAGTTTGCCAGGGGGGTGTTTTTGAAGAAGCTGACCAGGACTGGCGAGCCGATGCCGTTCTCTTCCGCGACACGGGTGGAGCGAGGCGATGTAATGACGCTCGTCGGAGCTACGCGCGACGTCACGCGGGCGGCCAAGGAGCTGGGCTACGCCGATCGCCAGACGGTGATGACGGACATGATCTTCGTCGGTTTGGGGATCGTCCTCGGCGGCTTCATGGGATTGCTCTCCCTTACAGTTGCAGGACTGCCGCTCACGCTCACCGCCAGCGGGGGCGCGCTGATCATGGGTCTGGTATTCGGCTGGCTGCGCGCGGTTCACCCGACATTCGGTCGAATCCCAGGGTCCGCCATGTGGATCTTCGACACCGTGGGTTTGACGGTTTTCATGGCTTGCGTGGGGCTTGCTGCAGGGCCCAGTTTTTTTTCGGGACTCCAGAAGTCGGGGGTCACCCTGGTCTTCGTCGGCCTTGTGATCGCGATTCTCCCGCACACCGTGTCTATCTTGTTCGGTCGTTATGTGTTGAGGATGAACCCTGTCATTGTCCTGGGTGCTTGTTGCGGCGCGGGGACGATCACCGCTGCGCTTCGCGCGATCCAGGAAGAGGCGCAGAGCGACCTCCCCGCTCTCGGCTACACCGTCCCCTACGCGATTGGCAATATCGTGCTCACGGCATGGGGGCCAGTCTTGGTCGCCATGATGACGTAGGTGGTGCGTGGCAGCAACGTGGGGGCCTCGCCATTGCCGCCTGCATTTTGTAGCCGTGGTGGAAATGCAGTGGACGGTCCCTTCCAATGACGGTCAGGTGGCGCTCGAAACGGGCGAAAGTCCCATCAAAATCACTAGCTTGAAATTGTCGATGGGCGGTGGAGTGGGCGAATGCTGGTCAATCAACCACTGCCGGAAGCTCGTTGCGATGTCGTGAGTCATCACGTAGTTTTATTCGCATCGAGCTTCCAGCCAAGATGAGTTCCCATGACTCGCTTTTATCGGTTTACCACAAGGACCGCGAGCGGATCGGACGGCATAATTGGTCACATATCTCGCCAGGCAATTCTTCGCGTCACGTAAGAACAACTACTTTACTCTTTGTGTTTTCAGTGCTCCTTCTCGCTGGCTGTGCATCCGATCAGCTGACGGAACATCGCTCGGCGAAGCGGCATCCGTCTGACCGGCCCTTCTTTGACTCTCCAGATGTTGACAGTCTTCATTAGCTCGATTTCGGAGATCCGCAGCGCGGCCTCACCTGATGGACAATCACCTTCATCCGAGCTACGCGCTACGACCAGGGAGGATGCCCGGTTATGAGGAGCTATTTCACGCTTCCGATTTACATCGACCTAAGCGCGACATGCCTCTACGCCATGACCGGCGCCTTGCTCGCGATTCGCCGGCACTATGACGTGATCGGCTTGTTCGTGCTGGCGCTGGTGAGCGGAGTGGGCGGCGGTTTGATTCGTGACGGCATTTTCATTCAACACGGACCGCCCCTTGCGATGAGCGATGGGCGTTATCTTGCTGTTGTTATTATCGGCTGTATTGCCGCGGCTTTGTTTCGCAATCACATCGCTCGTTTGCAAACTGCCTTTCTGTTTGCCGATGCGCTTGGGTTGGGTTGTTACGCGGTCGTTGGTGTCGAGCACGCGCTCAACGCCCAGCTCCCGATTCTGACCGCGATCATGATCGGCATCGTGACTGCCTGTGGCGGTGGGCTGTTGCGCGATGTGCTGGTAAGCGACGAACCGATCCTGTTCAAACCGGGCCAACTCTACGTGCTCGCCGCCTTGATTGGAGCAAGCCTGTTTACGTTGCTTATCTTGTACTTCAAGATGTCGGCAGCAACAGCAGCATTGCTGGCGATTGGCTGTTGCTTTGTCTTTCGCATGCTCGCCATTGCCTTCAATTGGAAAACAGTGTCGGTATTGCCCATATCACCCGACGACTCGTGAGCTGCGAAGATCCGCCTTCAGGTTCGCTGTTACGCGGAGAATAAGATACTCAATTACCGGACAGGGCAGATTCAATGTCGGATCTTGGTCTTATCGACGCTGCTGATATTTCTTCATAGCATCCCTGCGATGACCGCGTCGCTTTTTGCCGTTGCACCCAGTGACGAACATTCGTGAGTACCCTGCTAAGTTGAAAGGAATCATGCGCCTTGTCACTGCCGCCGTAGGCACGTTCATCGGCGTGCTCGGTACGACGCTCCATGCGCAGGATCTAGAGCCGCGCGCCTACAGCAACTCGCCGATCGGTCTCAATTTCATAATCGCCGGATACGGCTACGCGTCGGGTACCGTGCTCACCGATCCGTCGCTACCGCTGGAGAACGTGAGCAACGAATTGCACGTCGGTGTCATCGGGTTCGCCAGGACCTTCGGCGCGTTTGGGCAGTCCGGGCAGTTTGGCCTTATCGTGCCCTACGCCTCCCTCGCCGCGAAAGGTCTCGTCTTCGGTCTGCCACATTCGCGATACGTCGACGGCTTTGCGGATCCAGCGTTCCGCCTTTCGATGAATTTCGTCGGTGCACCCGCGCTGACGGCGGGGGAGTTCAAGGACTATCGCCAGGATTTAATCTTCGGCATGAGTCTGCGCGTCACTGCGCCGCTCGGCCAATACGACGCTGAAAAGCTCGTGAACATCGGCACCAACCGCTGGTCGTTCAAACCCGAGATCGGATTCTCAAAAGCCTTCGGGCCATGGACGGTTGAGCTCGCTCCTGGCGTCACCTTTTACACGGATAATGGCGATTTTTTTGGAGGCAAGACGCGCCAGGTGGCGCCGCTTTACGCTGTGCAATCAGGTTTGAGCTATACCTTCGTGCCCGGCGGCTGGGTCGCGCTCAACGCTGGTTATTTCAAAGGCGGACGCACGACGGTCGAT
>DATMPQ010000005.1:0-4599 GCA_035567015.1 Chthoniobacterales bacterium
TCCTTGGTATGGAGCATCCCAAAGACAAGGAAAACAGCTTTGCGCTGTAGATCAATGTCCGGGGTCACCAGGCGCGCGGCGGCAATGAACGACGCTAGCGACGCGCGCACCACACGCGGGTCGGCCGGCGCAGCTAACTGCGCTGGTCCTACCGCTACCGCCTCCCCCAATTTATCCACCTCGATCACGTACGGGACAAATTTGGTTTGACTGCCAAAGTAGACAATCCCGGCAACGCAAGCGAACGCGATCAAGAGAGACGCGACAGCGATTAGCTGCCAAACATGCAGGGAACCGAACGCTCGATCAATCTGGCTGTTCGATTGTCGCCTAGCGTCAAGATATGGATTCGCGGTCTGCTCGACTTGACCGTTACCGGCCGGTGCAGCCGGCACGAGTTCTTTGTGCGAGAAAATGTTCATACTTCCAGTAACTCCTTCTCCTCGTCTGGTGCCTACTCACCAATATATTCAATCAATGTTAGGCCGCGGTGACGTAGCCACTCCTTCACCCACTGCTTCCCAAAGCGCTCTTGGCACCTCTTTACTTGGGCCACTGACTCCTTATCGCTGACGCCAACAAATGCGAGGGCCAGCGGTCCGAGCGCCAAGTCAAAAAGACGCTGGTGTTCGTCGCTCTTGTAGTAATAGTCACGTTTGGGAGTCGCCCCGGCGATGATTTCGATCTCCCGGTCGTTCAATCCGAAACGCCGGTAAAGCGCTCCTCCGTCTTCGTCCTTTGCATTGGGATTTGGGAGGAAAATTTTAGTGGCCGTTGAATCCTTGATGATATCTAGGATTCCGCTATTAATCGCGTCCGAAAGGCTCTGGGTCGCCATCAAGACCAGGCAGTTCGCTTTGCGCAAAACGCGCAACCACTCCTTGATTTTGTCTCTGAAAACCGGGTGGCTCAACATGAGCCAAGCCTCATCCAAAAAAATCGCGGCGGGTTGACCACGCAACGAACGTTCGATGCGCCGAAACAGATAAAGAAGAATCGGCAAGCCGTACTTCGGCGCAAGATTCATTAGTTCTTCCACCTCAAAAACGGTAAAGGCGTCCAAACCTAACGTGTCCTCCTGCGCGTCAAACAATCGTCCCTTAGAACCGTCCAGCGTGTACTCGTTTAGCACCTCACGGATTGCGTTGTCCTGGACCGTGGAACAAAAATCCGTTAAACTTGTATGCTTTCGCTGATGTAGACTCTTAATTGACCTTCCAATTTCGTTGCGTTGCGCCGGCGTCACTAAAAGGCCGTTTAGGGCGCAGATTTGTTCCAGCCATTCGGCGGCCCACGATCGGTCGCTGTCGGTGTCCAGATACTGCAAAGGACAAAAGCTTAGCGTTTCGTCATCGCCCGCAACGTTATAGTGCGTGCCCCCCGCGGCCGTGCAATAGGTGTACATACTCATGCCCTTATCGAAGCAATAGAGGGTCATACCGAGGTAGCGGCGCAATTGCGCCGCGTTGGCTCCGAGGAAGCTGGATTTACCGGTGTGCGTCGGTCCGAAGACCAGGGTGCTACCTATATCACGGACATGAAGATTTAAATGAAATGGCGTGCCCCCTGTTGTGAGAACGTGCATGAGCGGAGGCGACCCTTCCGGATAAAATGGGCACGGAGCTTTGTTTTCCCCGATCCAGATAGAGGAGACAGGCAGCAGGTCGGCCAGGTTCATGGTGTTCACCAAGGGCCGTCGGACATTTTCAACCCCGTGCCCTGGCAGAGTGCCGAGCCACGCATCCATCGTATTGATTGTTTCAATCCTGGCAGTAAACCCAAGGTTGTTGATCACTTTCTCGGCTACGCGGGCGCTGTGCTCAACTTGGCGGCGGTCCTCGTCAAAAAATAACAAATTCACAGTGTAATAGCCTGCGCTGACCACCCCGCCGCTGATGCCCAGTTTCGCGGCTGAAGCGTCTGTTACCATCGACGCCGCATCCTCGTTTATATTATCGGTTTTTAGATTGAGAACCTGGGCGAGAAATGGAATCACCTGTTGCTTCCATTTTTTGCGAAACCGCTCGATATGAGACAGCGCTTCCCAACCTTCCAGGAAAATGTAGCGTGTACTCCAGCGGTACTCGATTGGGAGCTCGCCTAAGCTGGTTAACATCCCCGCGAACGAATCCGCAGGAAATCCTTCGATCGCCACGATTTGGAGGTACTTACGGCCGATCCGTGGCAGTACCCCTCCGTGCAATTCCTGGCCTCCGATGATCGCATCCAGATATATCGGGGTTCGCGGCAATCGGATAGGCTGGCGGATCCCCGTCACACAATACTGGAAATGGCTGAGCAAATCATCGTACTCGACTTCTCTGCCATCCTCTGTCACCTCCGTGCGCGCGCCCAAGCGCCGGAGCTGAAAGCTGCTGGACAACCGGTTTTCGAGGGCGGTCAATTCGCGTTCGAAAAGCGCCAACGTATTTGCGGCCTCAACTTTCGGGTCCCGTTGGTGCTGGTCGTCGTCGTAAATTATCTCGCTCAGCTTCTTTATCGCGCCATCAGGCGGCAGATAGCTCACACAAATTACAAATCTTGATTCGTAGGCTGCTCTTGGCTCCGCAAAAAAGGCTCGCCGTTCTTCATCTATTGCCCGTGAGACGGGGTCGGGGAAATGCGACAATTCTCGGGCGCTATACGGGTTTGCCGGACAGCGGACTGCGTCTACGTGCAGCATCCACCCGGTGCCCAAGCGCGCGAGCGCTTGGTTTAACCTCGCCGACACAACATCGCGCGCCTGGTCGGTGACGCTGGCGTTGTCCGCGCCGGTATATTCCCAACCGGCAATGAGCGCGCCGTTTTTACCGATCACGACGCCGTCGTCAACCACCGCCGCATAATTAAGGAGATCGCAGAGAGCCTCATCTTGGGCGCGGTGCCGTTTTAGTTGCAGGGTCCGATCCACTTGGCGCAGTCGTACATACAGAAGCCCAACCAAGACCAAGCCGACCAAAGAAATGGTCAGTATTAGAGCAGTCAGAGTAGTCATTTGGCTTTCTTTGCAAATGCGGAAATGTTGAGCCGGCGGTTATCGCGAAAAGGCCTGCTGCGGGCTGGGTAGTAACGGCGGTACAGCAACTGTCGCATGTAGACGTAGCGCATCCGCGGATCCGCTTTCGCCATCCGGCGGAAGCAAAACAACGCCACCATCCAAAGGGCAATTCCCGTGATGATGGTCACCACTTGGAAACATGCGAAAATGAGCACGCACGCAATCAGGCCGGAAAAGAGCACCAGCTCCCTGTCCCCGCCGAGAAACAAATGCGGCCTAATCCCAGCTCGATGCAACGTGACCCGACGGAGCGCCATAAACAACCCCATGTGTAAGACTCTGCGACTGTGTGATTTCGGCTCCCGCCGCGAATCCGAAAGCAGTGAGTGTATTTTTTGCGGCAATGATAAAAGCAATAACCAGTACGCAAAATAAAACGGCTCGGAGAAATTCATTTACTTGTCCGCCCGCAAAAATAAGGATCCCGCCTGCACCAACGATCCCGATGAGGCTTACCGAGTAAGCCACCGGTCCCGTGACACTGTTAGATAGAGTAGTCAACGGCGTTTCCCAAGGCAGACCTGCACCGCCCGTGGCAGCGTGGGCTGTATGCGCCGACACGGCTAAGACTAACCACGTGAACACAATAACCAACGTCCAGTACTTCATTATATTTATGTTATACTTCTTTAATTATTTTATTTAGAGTAAAGGCCGTTTTTTTAACTAACAGGCCGCCAATTGTAAACCTGATTTGTTCGATCAAAATCAGTAACCCCCAGAATTTCCCGGACGATGCGGCCCTTGTCCGTGCGTGCGATATGGACAACGATATCGACCGCTTCGCCGATCAGTGGTTCGATCTCTCGTGGAGCGTCCGGGTGCATACTCACGAGTGTTGAGAGCCTGGTCAGGCCAGCCGCGGCATTGTTTGCGTGGAGTGTTGCGATTCCACCTTCGTGCCCGGTGTTCCAACTCATGAGCAGGTCGAGGGCTTCCGGTCCCCTCACCTCCCCGACCAGAATCCTGTCGGGCCGCATCCGCAGTGCCATACGCACAAGTTGGGTCATGCCCCTTTCAGGACTGGTGTGATACTGGACAAAGTCTTTGGCGGCGCACTGAATCTCCGCGGTGTCCTCGATGATGATGAGGCGCTCGTTCGGGAATTGATCCATTAGCTCATGGATCAATGCATTCAGGAGGGTCGTTTTGCCGCTCCCGGTAGAACCGGTTACCAGGATATTGCGATGATCTCGGATCGCCTCACACAAAATCTTCTTTCGTTGTGGCGTCATGATGCCGGCATCCACGTACTGGTCGAGCGTGAATACCCGGCTCGCCCGTTTACGCACGGCAAAAACCGGGGCCGTCACGATTGGCGGGATTTGGCCCGCGAAGCGGGATCCGTCCAGAGGGAGTTCGCACTCGATCGAGGGGTCGTCGCGTGTGAGGGTCGCATGATGATAAGCGGCGATCGTCCGCATCGCGGCGTCGGCGCAACTCGCGCTCATCGTTCCGATCGGTTGTAACGATTCCCCAAGACGCTCTTGCCAGAGGGACCCATCGGCGTTCAGGCAAATTTCAACGGTATCTGGATCCGC
>DATMPQ010000006.1:0-2378 GCA_035567015.1 Chthoniobacterales bacterium
CACGGCGAGACCGAGCATTTCATCTATCATTTCGTTCACCCATACGTCGCCACGCCCGTTTCGGTCGAGGCGGAGTTTCACTACCGGGTGGTGGCCAAGGAACTGGAGCGCGATCAGCCCGCCACTGACACCAAATCGCACATTTATATTTTTGAGCAGCCGCAAGATTGGCAACAGTTTCAAATGTTTGGTCAGCTCGAAAAGTGGACCGGCGGGATTCATTCGGCCGGAAGCCTGTTCATCGTACGCAATCCGGCCTACAAATTCACCAACAACAGCCTCGGACACGAAATCGTCCATCTCGTTCTTCACCGATTTTACCCAGACGGCATTCCTTGTTGGTTGGATGAGGGACTTGCGCAGTATGTTTCCAAGGGGGCCCACGCCAGTTACCAGCGCGCCCGCGGTTACTTTGCCAAACCGCACTCGCAGGCGATCGCTGCGCAAGATTTTATTCCGCTCGCCACTCTGGTGGCCATGACCCATCCGCCCTCCGATCGTGTCGAAACTTTTTACGACGAATCGGAGCGTCTCGTGCGCTTCCTTGCCTTGACGGACAAAGCGAGCTTCCTCGCGCTCCTGGATGCGCTCGGCCGCCATCAACCCTTCGAGACCGCGCTCCTTCGCATTTACGCCGGAAAATTCGCGAACCTAACTGTTCTCGAAGAAAAATTCCGCGACTACGCCTCGAAAGATTTCGGAACTTCTTTGCAACAAGTGGACGAGTGAACCTTGCGCTCAAAACTCCCAACGTGTGGCGAAACATGTCTGGGTAGCGCGCGCGTCTCACGTGCTGGCGATCGCGTCCCGCGGTCGCGAACTTTCTCAAAGATTGTTTTGGTGAGACGCCAAAACCAGCACGCGAGACGCGTGCGCTACCCAGAGCAACGGTGCGCTCGATCCACCTTCACCCTTGTGAAAATTCTTAGCCCATGCGAGACACTTCGCGGTGCCTAAGACCAAGACGAAAGAAACGATCGCGAACGTGCACGCCGTTGTTGGTTCGGATGAAAGCGAAGTGAAACGCATGGCCTCGGAATTGGCTGCCAAATTAACGCCGCCGGACGCTGGCGATTTCGGTTTGGAAGTGATCGATGGAGCCGTGGACAACGCGGAGCAGGCGGCTTCGCGGATACGATCGACAATCGAAGCGTTGCAAACGCTGCCGTTCTTTGGTGGAAAATTGGTCTGGTTGAAGAATGCAAATTTCCTCGGCGACACCGCGATTGGCCGCGCCGCCAGCGTCCAGTCCATGCTTGTTGAACTTGCGGAAATAATCAAAGGCGATTTCGGCGCCAACATCACGCTTCTGCTCAGCGCTACGGAAGTGGACAAGCGCCGATCATTTTACAAAGCCCTCGCAAATCGCGCCGAGTTACAAATCCTCGATCGTCTCGATTCCAGTCGCAGCGGTTGGGAGGAGGAAGCAACCGAAATCGTCCGCGCACGCGCGACAAAGCGAAAGCTGCAATTCGATGATGACGCGCTCGATCTTTTTGTGCTGTTGACCGGCGGCGACACACGCCAGATCGACAGCGAACTGGAAAAAATCGACATCTTCCTCGGCAATGAGCGGCGAGTAAATGTTGAGCTTGTGCGCGAGCTCGTCCCTCTTTCTCGCGCCGGCGTAATTTTCGAATTAGGCAACGCGCTGGCGGAACGCGATCTCGAGCGCGCACTCACACTCGTTAGGCGATTGCTGGATCAAGGCGAGAGCGCGATCGGCATTTTGCTAGTCGCTATTTTGCCGACCATCCGGAATTTATTGCTCGCGAAAGATTTGATGGAACGACATCGACTGCCGCGGCCACATGCGCCGTTCCATTTTATCTCGGCAATCAATCGCCTCCAGGATACCGCGACCGAACATTTGCCGCGTAAGAAAGACGGCTCCATCAATGCCTACGCGCTTGGGATTGGGGCGCAAAACGCGCATCGCTTCGAGACCGGGCAGTTAGTCGCCGGAATGCAAGCGTGCCTGGAAGCAAATCTCCAGCTTGTCACGACTCAGCTCGATCACGAGCTGATTTTGACGGAAGTCGTGGTGAAGCTGCTCGGTCGCGATCAGAAATTGTAGGGCGTTTCTGTGAACCCCGAAAGCATTCGGGGCTGACACAGACGCCCAACAAATCTTAAGGCCCGCTGCCCTCCACCTGCTTGCGCGCCATCGGCCCGATGTAAGGAATGTCCCAGCGCACACCGCTAAACGCCTTCACAACAGCAACAATAAACACGACGAGAAAGGCCAAATGCACCAGCGCCGCGATCACCGCCCACATAAATACCAGGATCGGACCGACGCCGGGAATCGCCCCGACAACCGCGTGCACCACAGCCGAGGCTATATTGAAGAGGAACCAGGCACCGCCGAAGATGAT
>DATMPQ010000007.1:0-14263 GCA_035567015.1 Chthoniobacterales bacterium
ATGTGCGGTATTTGCGGCCAGTTTAACTTCACCCGGAACGAGCCGGTGGAACCGGAAACGATCCGGCGGATGACCCAAACCATGGTCCACCGGGGGCCGGATGATGAGGGTTATTTTATCTCGGGACCACTTGGCTTGGGATTCAGGCGGCTATCTATCATCGATCTTGCCGGCGGCCATCAGCCGATGTCGGACGCCCAGGAGACGGTTTGGATAATCTTCAACGGCGAGATTTATAACTACAAAGAGTTGCGGACTGAGCTGCAAGACAAAGGATATCAATTTAGAACCAAATCTGACACGGAGGTAATCATACAGGGGTACAAGGAGTGGGGTACTGATGTCTTCAATCGTCTCAACGGCATGTTTGGGCTCGCCATCTGGGATGTGCCTAACGAGCGCCTGGTCGTCGCGCGTGACGCCATGGGCATCAAGCTAGTCTACTACAAGTTCGACAATGGCCAGCTGATCTTCGGATCGGAAATCCGTGCAATAACCGCGACGGCAAAGACCAAACCAAACGTTAATCCCGTCGCACTTAATCTTTTCCTTCGGTTCCGATATACGCCTTCTCCATTAACGATCTTTGACGGCATTCGGAAACTGGCGCCAGGCAGCATGCTGATTGTTGAAGATGGGGAATATTGTGAAGAACGTTGGTACAATTATACGCCGATTCCTTTTTCAAGTCCAAAGGAGGCTGAAGAGGTTACGCACGAGCTTTTGCAATTGTATCGCGGAGCGGTCCGACGACATCTGCTTAGCGACGTACCAGTGGGACTTCTTCTGAGCGGAGGGCTCGACTCAGGCCTTCTCCTAGGGTTGATGAATGAACAAGGCGGTCCCTGGCCGGCGTACACGATAGGTTATGGAGCAAGCTTCGCAGACGACGAGCTGGCTGATGCGAAGAAGACTGCCTGTCTTTTGGGCGCTCGCCACGTGTGCATAAAACTAGACCGGGCCGAATTTGAACGTTCGCTTCCAAGGATCGTAAAATGCCTGGAGGAGCCAATTGCAACTTCCTCGATTGTTCCAATGTACTTCGTCTCTAAGCGAGCGCGGCAGGATGTCAAAGTAGCCTTGATTGGTCAGGGTCCAGATGAGTTGTTCGGCGGTTATAAGCGGCACTTGGGTGTGTATTACGGAAATTGGTGGCGCGGATTGCCAGCAGGAGTGCGCTGCATGGTTGATTTCGCCGTGAACGGGTTACCTCGAAATGAGACACTGAAGCGCGGCGTCGCTTCACTTGGAACGGAAGACCGTCTCAGGCGTTATCAGGATGTTTTTTCCTTGGCGCCGGCGACAACGATAGATGGACTGTTTCATGACGATCTGCTTCCCGAAAGGCAAGGCCGTGAGCTCGTTGACTTCTGGCGCGGTCTGGCTCCGCAAATGGCGCACACGGACGAGCTCGGTGGGTTCCAGCTTCTAGAAATCCGCTGCTCGCTCCCTGACGAATTGCTGATGTACGCCGACAAACTATCCATGGCGCACAGCCTCGAAGTACGGGTGCCCTATTTGGACCGCACTGTCGTGGAATACGTCCAGCGGCTTGGTTCGCATTTCAAGATCCGCAATGGAAGTCGCAAATGGCTGCATCGCCGGGTCTGCCAAAGTTATCTGCCGCCACGTATTCTCAAACGCAAGAAGCGCGGTTTTGCCTCAAACGTGGTGGATGAATGGTTTCGCTCGTCGCTCAAAGGCGAGCTTTCGGAACTACTCTTGAATGAAAGCTCTCTCATGTTTGACCTGCTTAAACCAGATCCAGTGCGCAAACTCTTGGACACTCACCGGTCCAGGCGACAAGACAACCACAAGCTCCTGTTCAGTCTCGTCATGATTGAGCAATGGTTGCGGCGGATCTCCTCGGATCAAAGAGAGCCGGTACAGGCAGCCTCAACTCCCTGATAATCTATCCGGCTTAAGATATATTGGTGCGAAATGGCGAAGCTTCTTTGTAGATTATGATCGACAAAGAGAAACTGGTCCGGTAGGATCGTCTTAGAGGGGTGGCTGAGTCGTCTAAAGCAGCGATCCGCAAGGATTGCTATACGGCTGACTCGTATCGGAGGTTCGAATCCTTCCTCTCTCCGCCAAAAGGACGTTGCGCTGCCATTCAGAAGCCCAAAGCATTGGTGCCACGATGGAGATCAATGGCAAACGGATCATGATCGAGGGAAAGGTTCTGCGAATCGCCAAGATCGACCCCTGGTTTCAGCAAGAGTGGTTCGAGGACGTCGAGAATCCTGAAATGCTCATTGATGCGCTTCAAAAGAGCAACGATCGCCCAGATATACTGACGTTCTGGCAACGTTTGCCGGACACAGAACCTAAATACTCCTATCCCATGGAGCTGGATTCGATTGCGGCGCTTCCAGTTAAGAGCTACTCCTTTTGGTGGGAGAAACAAATTGAACGAAAAGCCCGAAACAAGGTCCGGAAAGCTCAAAAGAACGGGGTTATTGTGAAACCGGCTACGTTCGACGACCGTTTCGTCCATGGGATAACATCGATCTTCAATGAAACTCCCATCCGGCAAGGACGATATTACTTACACTATGGAAAAGATTTTGAAACGGTAAAACGCCAGTTCAGCCGGTTCTTGTTCAGAGAAGAAATTTTCGGTGCATATTTGGGCGAAGAACTGCTCGGTTTCATTATGCTGGCAGATGCTGGAAGATATGCCTGGTTGGGCCAGATCATCTCAAAGATTGCCTACCGTGATCTGGCGCCGACGAACGCGCTTTTGGCCAAAGCGGTGGAACGCTGCGCGGAGAAGGGAGTTCCGTATCTTGTTTATGCATATTGGCTTGATGATAGCCTGGGCGACTTCAAACGGAGTAATGGTTTCCAGAAAATCGATCTTCCCAGGTATTTCGTGCCACTTACAAAAAAGGGAAAACTGGCCTTGAAGCTGGGCCTTCATCGCGGTTGGAAGGAGGCTGT
This sequence comes from Chthoniobacterales bacterium, assembly GCA_035567015.1. GTDB lineage: Bacteria > Verrucomicrobiota > Verrucomicrobiia > Chthoniobacterales > UBA10450 > AV133. Next base: position 2,947 of record DATMPQ010000007.1, read on the forward strand.
TCCAAAACCAATTAAGAAAGCGCTTAAGAAACTGAGAAGAGGCTGGTACGACCTGAGTTGGCGAGCTGGTCAATCACTAGAATGCCGAACCCGAGGTGGAAGTTAGGAACCGGTTGAGTAAGATGGGAATTTGAGGACAGGTGGCTGAGTGGCCTAAGGCAGCAGCTCGCAAGGGCTGCTATACGACGCAGGTCGTATCGGAGGTTCGAATCCTTCCCCTGTCCGCCCGGTCAACTCTCAACCATTAACTATCATCTATAGACCTAAGTTTGTATGCCTGGCATCGTTGGAATAGTCAGCCAGAGACCATCAGAGCAGTATTATGCTCTCGTGAAGTCCATGGTAAAATGCCTAATACATGAGCCGTTTTATACGGATGGTACATATATCAACGAGCAGCTTGGCCTCTGGAGCGGATGGGCTTGCCACGAGGGGACATTCGGGGATTGCCTTCCTATCTGGAATGAAAAGAAAGACATCTGCCTTCTCTTTTCTGGCGAAGATTTCGCCGACCAGGCTGACATCCATGCGCTTAGAATGCATGGGCACGAATTTGGCTCAGATGACGCAAGTTATCTCGTCCACCTATACGAAAAAATGGGTTGCAAGTTCCTGGAGAGACTCAACGGCTGGTTCAGCGGTGTCTTACTGGATCTTCGCGAGCAGAAATTCATTCTGTTTAACGACCGGTACGGAGTAAATCGAATTTATTATCACGAAGACGCGCGCGGATTTTATTTTTCTTCTGAAGCGAAGGCCCTTCTGAAAATCCTACCCGGCACTCGTCGACTAGATCTACGCAGTTTGGGCGAGGTCATCTGTTGCGAGGCCGTTCTTCAAAACAGGAGCCTTTTCTCCGGAATCTCCTTGCTTCCACCAGGTTCATCATGGGTTTTTCCCCGGGGCGAACCGGTGAAGAAGAAACGTTACTTCAAGCAGGAAGCATGGGAAAATCAGCCGGAGTTAAGCGAATCTGACTTTTACGAGAAGTTGAAAGAAACCTGGACACGAGTTCTTCCCAAGTATTTCCCTGGGAAACAGTCCATCGGCTTATCTTTGACTGGCGGGGTGGATAGTCGGATGATCCTGGCCTGGGCGCGTCGCCTGCCCGGCACACTTCCATGCTATACGTGGGGCGGCAAATACCGTGATTGCGCGGACGTCAAGATTGCGCGGCGGACGGCGAAACTTTGCCAGCAGCCTCACAACACGATTTTCGTGGGCACCGAGTTTTTGTCGCAGTTTGGCGACCTCGCCGAAAGAGCCATTTATATTAGCGATGGCACCGCGGACGTAACTGGCGCGATAGATCTGTACGTCCAACGACTCGCACGACAGATCGCCCCAGTCCGATTAAGTGGTGTCTATGGCGGCGAAATTTTGAGGCGTCTTGTAATGTTTAAACCGGAACCTCCTCAACAAGGCCTTTTCGATCCAGAGCTGGCATGCTCCTTTCGGGGCGCCGCCGCGACCTATGCCGGTGAGCTTAAAGGCCATAGGCTCTCCTTCACTTCCTTCAAGCAAGCGCCGTGGTATATGGCGAGCAAATTTACCGTGGAACGATCGCAAGTCACACATCGAACCCCTTATTTTGATAACGATCTCGTTGCTCTCGCCTATCAAACGCCGGCAAATCTATTGCGCAATGAGACAGCACTTCGACTCATTGCTGATGGCAATCCAGTCTTGGGAAAGATTGGGACAGATCGTGGTATCGCCTTTCGATCAATTCCTGGTGTTACTCGGGTACTACATTGGTACCAAGAGTTCACCTTTAAAGCAGAATACGCCTATGATTATCGTATGCCTCAGTGGTTGGCCAGGCTCGACCATGCCTTTGCACCACTTCACCTTGAAAGATTGTTCCTCGGCAGACACAAGTTCCATCACTTTCGGGTCTGGTACCGCGATGAGCTCTCGCCATGGTTAAGAGAGATGCTTCTTGGCTCGGACGCGCGCAGTAGACCCTACCTTCGTGCCAATTCTTTGGAAGAGATCCTCAAAGCTCATATCAATGGGCAGCGAAACTATGCCTTTGAGATACACAAGATTTTGACGCTTGAATTTATCCAAAGAAAACTGATTGAACTAAATTAGCATTAGGCCGCCCCTGGAGAAGTAGCAGCGGGTCCGCGATTTTACCTAACGCTAGCTGTCGGGCTTTAATTCGAATACTAGCCTTATCACATCTACCTACTGTTGGTAAGACTTTTAAAATGGGAGAAAAGTTTGTCTAGAAAAGGCAATTTTGTACGCAGGTGCCCGCCAACCTTTGTGGGAATCGGTTCCCTGCGGTGCGGTTCGACTTGGCTTTACCAAGTGTTGAAGTGCCATCCGGATATACGGTTGAGCAATCCCAAAGAAATGAACTTTTTCTTTATGCGCGAGATGCTGCGCCACGATTGGGACTGGTACGAAGCACACTTTGAAGCGGAGGATGGACTTGGGCCGAGGCCAGTCCGTGGAGAGATTTCACCTATATATGGCCGGCTGAAAGCGTGGCAGGTTAATCGAATCGCGAAATTGCTGCCGAACCTGCGCATTATTTTAACGCTGCGCCACCCAATCGAGCGTGCCTGGTCTCAAGCGCTTCTCGAATTTGGATATCTAGACCGTAGGGATGTCCGCAAAGTTAGTTCAATTGACCTTGCGCGCCAAGTCGAACGTGCTCGCAACAGGCTGTCTTCGGATTACTGCCGCACCATAAAAATCTGGTCCAACGCCTTTGCGCGGGATGCGTTGCATGTCGATTTCTTCGATCGGCTTCGCGATGAGCCCGAGGCTTATGTCAACGGCGTTCTCCGGCATATCGGAGCAACGACCCCGTGGACTGTGCCGGCACGGTTCATGAAGACAAAGGTGCATGCAACCAATAGCCTCGTTGGGCATAACCGTGAGATTCCGGAGATTGTCCAATGGTACATTGCAAATCGGTTGCTGGAGCCGACCAAACGCTTGAATGAGCTCCTGGAAGGTCGGGTTTCGAGCTGGGTTGACGAGATGCGCACAATCCGGGGGAAGACACGCCTGAGCTGGCGGATCCTGACGGAGGTAAATCGTACCGTCCTCTCGATTCCCGAAAGGCTTGCTTACGAGGCTTACCACGCAGTTCTTGATCTCAGACTTTGGTGGCGTTGGCGGCAACTGCAAAGATTGTACATGACCGATGGCAGCCGGCCAGGGATAAACTGAGTAGGTTTTGAACTGTGAGGATTCTCCTTAAATTGGAAACGGCCTTTCGCTTATAGCTGTTGTAGCCAGATACGCCCAAGGAGCTACTCAACAAAATTCGCTGTGTGGATAACTCAACTATGAAGGTGTTGATCATTAAACTGGGAGCGACAGGGGACGTAGTTCGAACGACGCCATTAGTCACGCGACTAAATGGTCAGATCACATGGCTCACAGAAGGTAAGAACATCGTGTTGCTCGAAGGCTTGAAGGATAGTCTGCGCTGCTTTTCCTGGGAAGAACGGAAAAGGGCAGTAGATACCCATTATGATCTCGGCATAAATTTGGAAGATACGCTAGATGTTGGACAGTTTCTGAAAACGCTGCGATGTAATGAGATCTTTGGTGCTTATGTCGATTCTAACAACTCATTGCATTACACAGAAAACTCCACGCGCTGGTTTGATCTAAGTCTCATCAGTTCATACGGCCGGCATGAGGCTGATCGCCTGAAATTTCTCAACCGGCAGAGCTACCAGGAGCTGATTTTTAATGGCCTTGGCTTGCACTTCGCGGGTGAAGAATATCTGCTTCCGGAACCGATCGAAACAGGGCTCTCAGGCGATGTTGCTATAGCAGCCGATGCTGGGCCGATCTGGCCAATGAAGAAATGGGCTTATTACCAAGAATTAAAACAGCGGCTTGAAGATCGAGGCTTGATCGTCAATGTTCTGCCGAAAAGATCATCGCTACTCGAGCACCTGTCCGATGTCCGAAATCACCAATGCCTGGTCGGCGGTGATAGTCTGCCGATGCATCTGGCGCTGGGGACCGGTAGGCCCTGCGTCTCTCTCTTCACCTGTACCAGTCCATGGGAAATTTACGATTACGGGGTTCAGAAAAAGATCGTTTCGCCCCTGTTAGAAGAATTCTTTTACAAACGCGGTTACGACGAGCGCGCGACAACCGCCATTAGCGTTGATGAAGTATTCGACGCAGTGATGGTTCAGCTTGAAGCTGCGGCGCCAAAGGACGGTATCGTGAATGAATCCGGTCGTTAAAATTTCTGACTTCCGCTCGGGGTCATCTCGCGAGGCACTGCATCAGTCATCTGTCGTCGGCCCTCAGTCTCAACTCTCAACTCTCAACAATCAACCCCTTGTCGCGCCGAAGCCTGGCGCAGGCGGATCAACTACGCTCCGCGTATCCCTCCTCACCGGTGGCGGGGATAAGCCGTACGCGCTTGGCATGGCAGCCGCACTGACCTCAGTAGGAATGCACGTTGATTTCATCGGCAGCGACGACCTGAACGTGCCGAAGCTGCTCAACGATCCCCTCGTGAATTTTCTTAATTTGCGAGGAGATCAACGCCCGGAAGCAAATCGAATGGCGAAGGCGTTAAGAGTCTTGAGCTACTACGTACGGCTCATTCGCTATGCGGCGACTGCAAGGCCGAAACTGTTCCACATATTATGGAATAACAAGTTCCAGCTCTTCGACCGCACACTCTTGATGCTTTACTACAGGTTGCTCGGCAAAAAGATTGTCTTCACGGCGCACAACGTGAATGCGGGCAGACGGGATTTGAACGATTCCTGGCTGAATCGGATTTCGCTAAAGATTCAGTACTCCCTAAGCGATCATGTTTTCGTTCACACCGAGGGGATGAAACGCGAACTTGTAACGGACTTTCGTATTCGAGAAGGCAAGGTCAGTGTTACACCATTTGGAATTAACAATACAGTTCCGAACACCGGCCTCTCGATATTGGATGCCAGGCGTCAGTTGGGGATAAGCCTCAGCGACAAGGCTGTGCTCTTTTTCGGAAACATCGCCCCCTACAAAGGCCTTGAGTACCTGGTTGCGGCATTTACAGAACTTGTAAAAGGCGACCCAACTTACCGTCTTCTCATTGTGGGCAGCCCTAAAGGGCCCAGGGATTATTGGGAGCAGGTTCGGGAGAGCATTGCCAGCCGCTGTATCCGTGATCGCGTTATTGAAATAATCGAATATGTCCCGGACGAGACCACAGAATTATACTTCAAAGCTGCCGATGTATTAATTCTGCCTTATACACACGTGTTTCAGAGCGGCGTGCTTTTCCTTGGGTATGGCTTCGGCTTACCCGCAATCGCCGCTGACGTGGGGAGCTTGAGAGAGGAAATCATCGAAGGCAAAACCGGGTTTGTGTTTATGCCGCGCAATTCAGCTGATCTGGCCCGTGAAATCGACAAGTACTTCAAGAGCGAATTATTCCGCAACCTGGATGCTCGGCGTGCAGAGATCAAGGCCTATGCCAACGAACGGTATTCCTGGGACAACGTAGCCGAAATTACAACGCGCGTTTACTCTGATCTTCTCGCTAAATAGTGACGTCTGCCCTCTGTTCTCTGACTTCTCTCCGAGCCCTAGGCTCTACAGAGCCGGAGGCTGTCCTCTGTCCTCTCCCGTTGTAACGTTGTAACGGTTTAACGATTTAACTGTCTGTCCTCTAAAATGAAACCATTAGTGTCGATTCTCATCACCGCGTATAACGCTGAAAGTACAATACCCTATACGCTTGAATCCGCGATTGCCCAAACCTGGCAACGCAAAGAGATCATCGTGGTGGACGATGGATCCACAGATCGGACCGCTGAAGTGGTGCCGCGATTCAAGGATGTCAAGTTAGTATCTACAGAGAACCACGGCCTATCAGGTGCTCAAAATAATGCCTTTCCGCTCAGCCAGGGCGATTACATCCAGTATCTGGACGCGGACGATATTCTGGCACCGGACAAAATCGAGCGGCAGCTTGCGGCCCTGGGCGACTCGGACAATAGACGAATATTGCTTTCCTCACCATGGGCTCCCTTCTACTACCGAATCCGCCATGCCCGCTTTGTTCGCAACTCACTGTGCCAAGATCTTCCCCCTGTCGAGTGGCTCTTGAGGAAGATGGAGCAGAACCTCCACATGCAAAACGCAACCTGGCTGGTGAGCCGGGAGCTGGCGAAGGCGGCGGGGCCCTGGGACACTCGCCTTTATTTTGATCAAGACGGCGAATATTTTTGCCGTGTGCTTTTGGCGTCCGAAGGTACCCGCTTCGTACCCGGAACCGGGATTTACTACCGAGCTAGCGGCGGCAACCCGGTAAGTTTCATTGGCAATTCAGATAAGAAGAAGGATTCGCTTTTGCTTTCGATGAAGTTACACATACAGTATCTTCGTTCGCTTGAAGAGAGCGAGCGTGTCCGAAAGGCTTGCCTGACCTATATTCAGACTTGGTACCGCAATTTCTATCCGGAGTGCCCTGACCTGGTTCAGGAAGCGCAACAACTCGCCGCCAGTCTGGGAGGTCGGCTGTGTGTTCCCAAGGCATCGTGGAAGTACGCTTGGATTCAACAGCTCTTTGGCTGGGGTATGGCAAAAGAAGTCCAACAGCGCTGGAACCGGCGCAAATCGTCTATGGTGAGATTCTGGGACAAAGCCTTGTTTCGCCTGGAAGGCGGAAGGGTAGCGTGATAGGAGCAGGTAATCCGCGATTTGAGCTTCCTGAGACTCGACCGCCGCAACGTGGTGACCGATCGAACCTCACGGCGACCACGGACTCTGAATTCCTTGTCAGCGTGACGAGCGCACGCGTAGCTCTCTAGTTTTTCATGAATCACGAAGAGCCTAGTCGTGTGTTGACCAGCGAGAGGGGACTACTTACTGGCGACGTAACAATCCGCCCGGCCGAGGCAGAGGAAGAGGAGCGCTATCAAGAACACTTCAAGACCGACCACCTCTTACACAATCTCAAGGGGCACACGATTTCGAGCGGGGTCGTCACGATGTTGGCCCAAGGGGTAAAATTTCTTCTCAATCTCATTTCTACCATGATCCTGGCTCGACTGCTAAGCCCGCGGGATTTTGGATTAGTGGCGATGGTGACAACAATTACCGGGTTTCTGCGTGTCTTTAAGGATGCCGGTCTTTCCATTGCCACGGTCCAAAGGGAGCGGCTAACTCAAGCTCAGGTATCAAATCTGTTTTGGATCAATCTGGCCGTAAGCGCGCTCAGCACTTTCATCGTAGCTGCCTCAGCCCCGATTATCGCACAGTTTTACCATAATCGCAGTTTGTTCAGCGTGACACTACTCCTTTCAACTACGTTTCTTATAAGTGGCTCCACTGTTCAGCATCAGGCCCTTCTTAAAAGACGAATGCGCTTCAAAGCGCTGGCTGTAATCGAAGTCGGGTCCATGATCGTTGGGGTGCTCGTCGGGATCTGGATGGCGGTGGCAGGGTACGGCTATTGGTCTCTGGTAGGCTCGAGCCTCTCTATGGAGACCTCCGGCCTTGTCCTGACATGGTCAGTCTCCACCTGGCGTCCACAGTTCCCAACCCGGCATAGCGGAATAGGTCCATTAGTGACCTTTGGAGCTCATCGAACTGTGGCTGATTTCATAAGCTCTCTGGCTCGCGGAAGTGACAACCTTTTAATTGGTCGGGCCTATGATGCTGCCGCGGTTGGTCTCTACTCCAGGGCAAGCGTCTTGCTCATCCGGCCGCTAGAACAATTTCTGAGTCCGATCTACGCGGTTTTCGTACCGGCGTTGTCGCGGCTGCAATCTCATCCGGAGCGTTACCGGTCAACCTTCCTGCGTCTCTACGAGGCAATCGCACTGACAAGTTTGCTTTTCACCGGGTTGCTTCTGGCTCTGGCCCGACCGCTGACACTCGTCTTACTCGGGCCAAAATGGGAGCGGGCAGCGGTGATATTCGGAGGATTCACTGTGGCTGCCCTTTGCATTCCATTGGCGAACGTTTCGATCTGGTTGTTCATCAGTCAGGGTCGTGGGCGAGATGGGTTGATCGCACAATCGATTAACGCTTGCGCAATCGTCCTTTCGTTCCTTGCCGGCTTGCCCTATGGACCGGTTGGCGTCGCGATTGCTTTTTCGGTTTCGAGTCTTTTCGTCCGGGTGCCAATCCTGTATTTCATGGCTGGACGACGGGGACCGGTCAAGACCGCAGATCTCTGGATGGTGTTCTTCCGGCATTTGCCGATTTGGGTCGTTGTCTTTGGCGCGACCTGGCTGACGCTCATCCCGGTGTCGCGTTTCCATCCTTTGGCGCAATTGGTGATTTGCGCGCCAGTCGGTCTGCTCGCCGGCGCTGCTTTCATTTACAGTTTCAGCCGGCCGCGACACGTCGCAAATCATTTTTGGGAGACTGTGAGAGAATTAAGGAAGGGCCGATAAAGGAAAAGGCAATTATGCAAGAAAACGAGAGCGGCCAGTATAAATATGTCTTCGTAGGTGGTTCGCCTCGGAGCGGCACTAGCTTATTGGGTCGCAACATCGCACGGATGGAAAACTGTTCCGGCCTCAACAACACGGGCGTCTTCGAGGATGAAGGACAGTTCCTGCAAGACGTTTACCCAACCGCGTCTGCCTACGGGGGTTCAAGCCGATGCGGCTTCGATCCGCGAATGCACCGAACGGAAACATGCGAGCTTCTTACGCCGGAGAACATACGAAGGCTGAAGGCTACTTGGCATTCCTATTGGGACAACACTAAAAGCATTTTTGTAGAAAAAACTCCGGAAAATTTCTTGATGACACGATTTTTACAAGCAGCTTTCCCCGACTCGTATTTTGTGGTGCTCAGACGCCATCCGGTACCCGTGAGCATAGCGGGCCAAAGATGGACGATGAACATAACCTCACTTAACAGGATGTTTGAGCATTGGTTGCTTTGCTACAAGTTGTTTAATGAGGACAAAAAGTATTTGAAGCACGTTTACGAGTTGACCTATGAAGATTACGTTGAGAACCCGAACAGGTATCATGAGGAAATTGCCGCATTTATCGGAACACGCGTTCCCGAACCGCCGAAGGAAGACACTTTTCGAGTTGTGTTGCAGCAGTGGAATCCTTCTGGTTTGCGCGTTCCCGAGCGCGCGATGGAAATCCCGAGCGCAGTTTACAACAAGAAGTACTTTGAAAAGTGGTCGTATCTTCTAAACAGGTCGGCTTTCAAGGGATACTACCGCTATATTGCCAGAAAGTACGAGCTAGAATTCGCCAAGTATGGTTACTCACTGATCGAAGGATTCGTCGACGACAAGGAAGCGCTCGGGCGAGACAGCAAGCTGTCGACTGCTTTAGGTTCGCTGTATTGCCTTGGAGCGGACCTTGGTGCGCTCTTGCGGCGTTCTGCGGCACGGACCAAGTACCATGTCAAGCGGACAGTTAAGGCACTCCTACCAGAATTTGTCCTAAACAGAATCAGACACGCTCGCGAAAGCGCATTGCTCAGGCAGCAACGCGCATAACTTCACCTTTGCGTGGAACGGCGTCATTAAACGTCGGTCACTGCGGAATCCTCAATCAAGTCAGAACCACAAACAAGATGACAAGCCTTCGAGACGGCGACGATATAGAACGGCGATATGTGTTCATTTGTGGTCTGCACAGAAGCGGAACCAGCCTGCTTGGTCGCAACGTCGCCAGACTGGAAAACTGCACCGGCTTTAAGGGCACTGGCGTAATCGAGGACGAGGGTCAATTTCTCCAGGGTGTTTACCCCATTGCCAAGGTTTACGGCGGTGCTGGCAAATTCGGGTTCGATCCCCGTGCGCACCTGACAGAGACCTCGCCCCTGCTGACACCGGAGAACGCGCTAAAACTACGGCAGAGCTGGGAACGCTACTGGGATGCGAGCAAAGCCATCCGCGTCGAGAAGACCCCGGGCAATCTTCTGAAAACGCGTTTTTTGCAAGCAGTGTTCCCTAACAGCTACTTCGTTGTGATAAGACGCCATCCCGTGGCGGTGAGTATGGCCAACCAGAAGTGGAAGGTAAGCCTTGCGCCTCTTCACAACCTGTTTGATCACTGGCTGCATTGCCATGCGCTTTTCGAGGAAGATAGGAAACATTTGAAGCATGTTTACGAGCTGAGTTACGAAGATTACGTCCGAAATCCTGATAAGTACCATGAGGAAATTGCCGCATTTATCGGCACCAAGGTTCCAGAAGACGCCATGGAACGAGTGACCGGCGCTTACAATCAGAAGTATTTCAACCGCTGGCCCGACCTCTTGAATAGCTCTCCGTTCAAGCGTTACTACCAGTATATTGCGGTCCAATATGAGCCCGGCTTCGCGAATTACGGCTATTCGTTAAGTAAGGGGTTCGGCGTTAAGGAAGGACGGCTCCGCAAAGCAAAGGAGACCTCGGCAATCGCTGGAGCTCTGTATTGTCTGATGGCGGACGCTTGCGCGCTTACGGTGCGCTTAACGACTAAGTCTAAAGGTTACATCAGGAGACAACTCAGGGCTTGGTTGCCGCAGGCGCTGAAAGTCAGAATTAAGCATGGTTTTCAGAAAATATCTCTCAGCAAAAAGCAGTCGAACGTGGTTTCGTCTTAGAAGAGCGGAAGAGAGCCGCCTTCCGCAAGGCTACGGCGAGCCTTTTGCGTAAACTCGTATGCTAACAGAAACAAAAACATATAACAAACCTGACGTAACAGCGGTCGTGTCCGTGGCACCGCCAGCAACATCACGACTTTGGGACCATTACTTAAGCAGACCGGCTCAATTCTTGGCGGTTCTGGTACAGTTCGCATTAATTGCCATTGTCATCGACTATTGGCAGCTTGAGAGTCAGCCGCTGACACGACTCATGTGGTTGGCATTTGCCGGTTTTATCGTGCACCATTCCCTGCCGCAGCGATTTCGGCTTCCGTTCTTTGCGATGCTGTCGCTCTTTGCAGTCATCACAGCGGTGGGTCATTTCGGACCTAACATAGGCGTAGCCTGGTTGACTGGCAAAATCACGACTGCTGGCTTTCTTTACCATCTTGTTCCCGGCTTGACGCTGATTGGAATCGGATTGGGCCTGATCGGTATCTGCCATCTCCCAGTTCGTTTTACGGTGCGCCTCGGACTAGTGGCAGTTGCCGGCGCTGGGCTGGTTTTCCTGCGGGCGAACAGTCAATGGTTTCCTGATGTGACTGAAATGTGGGTCGTTCTCGGTTCAATGTTCATGTTTCGACTGATGATTTATCTGTATGACCTGAAGCATCGCACCGCGCCTTTCAGCCTTGCACACGCGGTATCATATTTCTTCATGTTGCCGAATGTTTGCTTCCCCTTGTTTCCGATCGTGGACTACAAG
>DATMPQ010000008.1:0-10224 GCA_035567015.1 Chthoniobacterales bacterium
TCGCTTTCAACTTCGGCTTTTTGTTACGGGAATCGTTGCGGTGGCGGCGATCAGCATCGCGCTTTATTTGGCGCACGCAGCTTTCCCTTTTTGGATTAACCAGCGCGGTTTCGGGCCGTTCCCAAATCGAAATCACACCGCCGATCTTTTTGGCATCACGGCGATTGTCTTGTTGGCCTGCGGGCAGGATGACATTCGTCACGGAAGAAAACGCTGGCTTATCTGGCTTATGGCGCTCGGCATTCTCGTCGCGGCCATCATCCTGAATTTTTCTCGCGCAGGAATGGTTATTCTGGTGGGGGGTAGCGCCCTCTGGATCGCAGTGGTTGTGCTTCGGCAGCGTTCGCTTTCGTGGATTGCCCTCGGTTTTTCTTTCCTGCTGCTCCTGTTGACCGTGATCTTGCTCCTGGGAGGAGAAACCCTGGAACGCTTTCATCTTCGCGGAATTGGGGGCTTCGGGATTTCAACGGATTTTCGGTGGCGGATTTTTCGCGACACTTTTCAACTGATTCGGGCGTCGCCGTGGTGCGGAATCGGTTTGGGAAATTTCGATGCTGTCTTCGCGATTTTTCGCTCGGCCTCATTAGGCGACACGCGTGCCTTACACCCGGAAAGCGATTGGCTCTGGTTGTGGGCCGAGTTGGGATGGCTTGCGGTGGCGGTGATCGTCATTGGCGCGGCGCTTTTGATACGCCGGGTTCTGCCTTTGCGGGAAGGAACCAATCAGCGCTTCCGCCTCGCCGCGCTCATCAGCGCGGTTGCATTTGCTCTACATGGACTTCTCGATGTTCCTGGGCACCGGGTCGGCACCGCGTTCGCCGGCATCCTCTTGTTAGGGCTTTCCTTGCACCGGCCATTGGGGTTAAGGCCAAGCCGGTGGATTGCGAGCCTTTTTCGTCTGGTCGGTCTTCTCCTGCTCGTGAGCGGCGCATCATGGACTGTTGCCGCCCTCGGTAAGATGTCGCTGCCTGGAGCTGTCGGAGTTGCTAACGCCAAAGAACTGTCGGCCGTTGCAAACCGTGATCGCAATCTCGAGGAAACTGTTTCGCTGATGAATCGCGCCCTGGCGTGGGCGCCTCTTGATTGGCAGCTTTATTTTTTGCGAGCCCTGGGAGAAGTGGGAGAGAAACAACCTGCGAGCGCGCTCGATGATTTTCGCCGGGCGCGCTTTCTCGAACCGAACGCTTACGAAGTTCCGCTTGCGGAAGGAAACGTTTGGCTATCGTCGCGTCCCATCCTGGCCGCGACGGCCTGGCAGGAAGCTCTGCGCCGGGCCGACCCGGAACAACGGCCGGAGGTTTACTCGAGCATGCTCTCCAACGCCTCGATGCGGAGTCCGCAAGTGAGTCGTATTCTCGAGGAGACCGGTCTCCGTCAACACGACCTAGCGTTGGCCTATCTTAGTCGCGTTTCCGGCGCGCTTTTCAATCATGCGCTTACAGAATTTTTGAAACACGATCCGAATTTGGCGACGCTCACGGAGACAGAAAAACTGGCGCTGTTTTCGTTGTGGTCGGAACGCGGTGACCTTGAGCAACTGGCCCAAGCCGTTCAACAGCATCCGGGCTGGATCACATACGCGTGGCTCGGCATGGCGACGTATGACGCCAGCAAGCAAGATTTTCGCTCCGCCTATGAATTGACGCAGCGATTCGGTGAGGCCGTCGCGCTGCCGCGCATTTCCGCAGATTCCTCCCTGGAGGAACTGCAAAAACGGTTTTATGCCGCTCCCAGCAATTACGCGGTGGGCTACGCGCTTTATCGCGAGCAAATGCAACGCGGTCGCACCGACGACTCGCTCCTCACTGCCCGCCATTTTAGCGAACGGCCGAATGCGCCCGCCTATTTTCATTTCCTCGAAGCGCAATCTTGGGCTGAGAAACAAAACTGGGAGCGCGCCTGGAACGCCTGGCAAAAATTTCAATCAGCCAAAACGCGAGCGGGACGATGAAAGGAATACGAGCGTCGCCCACGGGGCGACGGCTACAGGTTTCATTTGGCCCAGACTGCGAGCGGCGGGGAGCCATCGCGATCAAAGGCCGATGCGCGCCCATAGCCCGACCTCGCGTGCATCGCTTCGCTTAGACCGCGCACGGACTTCTACGAATGCCTTTCAACCTTGCGCAAGGGCGGCTTGCGCCGCCGCCAGGCACGCAATCGGAATCCGGAACGGGCTGCAACTGACGTAATTGAGACCGAGCCGATGACAGAATTTTACGCTCGCGGGTTCGCCACCGTGTTCGCCGCAAATCCCCAGCTTAATGTCGGGGCGAGTCTTGCGGCCGAGGTCGCGAGTGATTTCCATTAATCGGCCGACGCCTTTCTGGTCGATCGACGCGAACGGGTTTGCCTCGATAATATCGAGCTCGGCATAAGCGGGGAGAAAACTGCCGGAATCATCGCGGCTCATCCCGAGCGTTGTCTGGGTGAGATCGTTAGTCCCGAAACTGAAGAACTCGGCGTCGCGCGCGATCTCGTCGGCCACAAGCGCTGCGCGGGGAATTTCGATCATTGTGCCGACCAGATAATGGAACTTCGCCTTTTTCTCCTTTGCTACCTGCCCGGCGACACGGCGAACGATTTCGATTTGCAATTCGAGTTCGCGCGGAAATCCCACCAGCGGAATCATGATCTCAGGACGCACCTTGATGCCTTTGCTTTGCACTTTTGCAGCCGCTTCAAAAATTGCGCGCGCCTGCATCTCGGAAATCTCCGGATAAACGATGCCGAGCCGGCAACCGCGATGGCCGAGCATCGGATTGAATTCGTGCAGCTCGTGGACACGCCGCGAGATTTTTTCCGCAGACACGCCGAGCTTGTTGGCGAGTTCGTTCTGTTGCGCGTGGTCGTTAGGCAGAAACTCGTGGAGTGGCGGATCGAGAAAGCGAATCGTGGCTGGCAAGCCCTTTAAGGCGGTGAAGATGCCGATGAAATCGTCGCGTTGATACGGAAGCAGTTTGGTCAGTGCACCAGCACGATCTTCCTTGCTGCCCGCCAGAATCATTTCTCGCATGGCATCGATCCGATCGCCCTCGAAAAACATGTGCTCGGTGCGGCAAAGCCCGATGCCCTCGGCACCGAAAGCGACCGCGTTTGCCACCTGCTCTGGCGTATCGGCGTTGGCGCGGACGTTGAGTTTGCGAAACTTATCTACCCACTTCATCAACTCGGCGTATTGCTGATAGGTCCTGCTTTCCTTTCCATCGAGCGAACGATCAATAAGAACTTGCACGATCTCTGAGGGCGCGGTCGTGACTTCTCCGGCGAAAACTTCGCCCGCGGTTCCGTCGATCGAGATCGGATCACCCTGTTTCAGCGTCGTGCCGTTGGCGCTGAGCGTCCGCGTTTTGTAATCAATTTGAATCATGCTTGCTCCGCACACGCACACCTTTCCCATCTGCCGCGCGACCAGGGCCGCATGGGATGAAACTCCGCCGCGCGAAGTGAGAATGCCTTCGGCCGCGATCATACCGCGCAGGTCTTCGGGTGAAGTTTCGATCCGCGCGAGCAGGACTTTTTCTCCTTTGGCCGAACGCGCGACGGCTTCCTTCGCGCTGAAAACGACGTGACCGGAAGCGGCTCCGGGTCCGGCGGGCAAACCGCTGCCGATCTTTTTTGCCTCGCGCGCCGATTGCTGATCAAAAATTGGCGCGAGCAAATGGGCGAGTGAATCGGCCGGGATGCGTCGCACCGCTTCCTCTTTTGAAATCAACCTTTCGCCGACCATTTCAACTGCAATGCGGACAGCGGCGTGGCCGGTGCGTTTGCCATTGCGCGTCTGTAAAATGTAAAGCCGTTTGTCCTCGATCGTGAATTCGAGGTCTTGCATGTCCTTAAGATGGTTTTCGAGTTTGCCGCGCACTGTCATCAGCTCTTTGTGCGCCGCGGGCATTTGCCTGGCCAGATCGGCAATCGGATTCGGCGTGCGCACGCCTGCCACCACGTCTTCGCCTTGCGCGTTGATCAGATATTCCCCGTAGAAAATCTTTTCGCCACTGGCCGGATCGCGCGTAAAGGCCACGCCGGTTGCACTCGTTTCGCCCATGTTGCCGAACACCATGGTCTGGACGTTGACGGCGGTTCCCCAACTGTGCGGAATACCATATTTGCGGCGATAAACAATCGCGCGGTCGTTCATCCATGAGCCAAACACGGCGCCAATCGCGCCCCAAAGTTGTTTCTTCGCGTCTTGTGGAAACGATTGGCCGGTGCGCTCATTGATTAATGCTTTGAAGCGCTTCACCAGCTCCTTCAAATCAGCATCCGTCAGTTTCACGTCCGGGAAGTCATGCTTGCCGTAACGCTTATCTTTTAGGCATTCGATCGCGCTTTCAAATGGCTCGTGGTCTTCGTCCGGACGCTTCTGCACGCCCATCACGACGTCGCCGTACATCTGCAAGAAACGCCGGTACGAATCGTAAGCGAAGCGCGGGTTGTTTGTTTTTTCGGCAATAATCTCAACGACCTCGTCATTCATCCCCAGGTTCAGGATCGTGTCCATCATTCCCGGCATCGAATCGCGCGCGCCTGAACGCACCGATACAAGAAGCGGCTTTTCTTTGTCGCCGAGTTTTTTTCCGGCCGATTCCTCGACCCTGGCCAGTGCCGCCTCGACCTCCGCTTCGAGTTGCGGCGGATAGCTGCGTTCGTGATCGTAGAAATAAGTGCAGACCTCGGTCGTGATCGTAAATCCCGGGGGAACAGGCAAACCAATGCGGGTCATCTCATGGAGATTTGCGCCCTTGCCACCGAGGAGCGGCTTCATCTTGCCGGTGCCGTCCGCCTGACCGTCACCGAAATAATAAACGTAGCGCGGCGCTTTTCGTTTTGGCAGCGATATGCGTTTCGAAGCTTTCCTTTTCCTGGCCATAAAGATTTTGAACGGCTCCGCGGAAGCGCACAGTAATTCCGCGTCTTGGGGTGTCAACGCGCGAGACCGACCAACCGGACAACGTTCAACGGTCTCCTGAATTCAACGTTGAGTGTTGGACGTTGAGCGTTGAACGATTTCAGGCAGGGGCGCTCTCGACGCCCTGAAGTAATTCACTAATGGCCGCGATAAAATCATCCACTCCGGTGCTCGGTACGATGATGGTATTGCGGCGGCCATGAGCTTCCTCAGTGATTCTCAAGAATTTCCCACGCTCATTCTCCCGGAGTTCCACGTAGAAATGCTTGCGCTCGATCTGCAGTTCTCTCGCCTCGATGATATTATCCATTTTCCAAACCGGGCGAGTTTACAGTGCTTTGTTTGCAAAATGGAAGAAGATTTTGCGCGAAAATCTAGCCGCAAGTTCTTTGGCAAGAGAGCCTTTCGCGGCAGTTTGCGTTAAAAGTCAGCCTGCGCGGGCTCGATTTCTTTGTTGATCCGCCAGTGCGAAATCAATCTGCCGCTTGAATTGGTCCACGCGCGTGACAAAGACGCGAAGCTCATCACCGACCGCGAAACGTCTTCGGAATCGCCGGCCGATCAAACGGCGTTGGGCCGACTCGAATACATAAAAGTCGTCTGTCAGCGAAGAGACGTGGATAAGGCCCGTGATAAGAACATCCGGCAATTCAACCACCATGCCGTAATTGCGTACATCAATAATCGCTGCGCGAAAGACCTGCGGATTGCGTGTGTCGAGTTGGCGTTGAAAAAATTCCAGCTTTTTCACCCGAACGGCTTCGATCTCCGCCTCCGCGGCGAGGCGTTCAGTAGTTGAGATATGCTCGGCCACCGAAGCGATCTGGCTCATGTCGGTTCGTGACCGGCGCTTCCCATCGCGTTCAGCCAGTGCGCGATGCACGACCAAATCCGCATAACGCCGGATCGGACTCGTGAAATGCGTATAGTTATTTTTGGCCAGTCCGTAATGTCCAAGCGGCTGGGGAAAGTAACGCGCCCGCTTCAGACTTTTGAGCAGGGCGATCTTGAGCGCTTGCTCTTCCGGTTTCCCGCGAACGGAAACAAGCAGGCGTTGCAACTCGGCACGATGCGTCAGATCGCCAACCTTGTAATTAAAGCTGAGCGCGAACTCACGATACTCCGCGAGTTTTTCCGGGTCCGGATTTTCATGCACGCGATAAATTGTCGGAATCGCCCGCTTCTTCAGCTCGCGCGCGACCGCCTCATTCGCCGCCAGCATGTATTCTTCGATAAGCTGGTGCGATTCATCGTTTTCAACTCGCTCCAGCTTCAGTGGCTCGCCGTTTGCAGCGACATGTACTTTTACTTCCGGAAAATCGAGATCGAGCGAGCCGTGCTCGAAACGTCGGCGGCGAAGCAATGATGCCAGCGCCCAAGCGACGTGCAGATGCTCGCTCAATCGATCGCGCGGCGCTGATTGCAAGATCGAGTAAGCCTGTTTGTAAGTCAGACGATGCGCGCTGCGGATCACGCTTTTGCCGAAGCGGACGTTTTTCGCATGACCGCTCTTGTCGAACTGAATGAAAACGGAATGCGTGAGTCGATCGACACCGGGATTGAGACTGCAAACGCCGTTGCTCAAGCGTTCGGGCAGCATCGGGATCACGCGGTCGGGAAGGTAAACGCTGTTTCCGCGCCGGCGGGCTTCGCGATCGAGCGCGCTGTCGGGATTCACATAAGCCGAAACGTCGGCAATGTGAACGCCAAGTCGCCAGCCCTGGTTGTCAGTCTTGGCCACTTGAATAGCATCGTCAAAATCGCGCGCGTCATCCGGGTCGATGGTGACAATGCATTCTTCGCGCAAATCTTCGCGGCCTTCGAGCATCCGCGCATTGACGGTCTCGGGAATCCGATTCGCTTCATCGACAACTGCGCGAGGAAATTCGGTCGGCAGATCATACTTCCGAATGATCGACAGCATGTCGACACCTGGCGCGGAGGCCGGTCCGAGCAGTTCAATGATCTCGCCTTCCGGATTGACATGCCGCGACTCCCACGGCTCCAATCGAACCACGACCTTGTCGCCTCGGCCCGGAGCCTTCGCCAGCTTCGCGCGTGGCGGGAGTTGAACGTAAACATTGTGAACAAGACGTGGATCATCCGGGACGACGTAATAAAAGTTCCGCGAGTCCTGAAGCGTGCCCACGATCGTGTCGCGCGCGCGTTCGAGGATTCGAATGACGCGGCCTTCGCGCCGTCCACGTCGGTCTTTCGCGCGCACATAAGCTTCATCCCTTGTGATCCGCGCGACCACGCGGTCGCCGTGCATGGCCGTGCCGGTGTTTTCCGCAGCGATAAAAATGTCCGGCTGATGCGAAGGTTCGGTAGTTAGGAAACCGTAACCAGCCTGATGGATCGACAATGCGCCGGTGACAAGATCGGCTTCGGCCGGCAAAACATAACGGTTCTTGCGAATGCGCGCGATCTCGCCGGAGCGCTCCAACTCACGCAAAATTTTGCGCAGCGTGATTCGTTCGCCGCCGGTCAAACCGAGCTTGTGCGCGATGTCGATCTTATCGAGTGGCCGGTAATCTTTCCGAGTGAGGAGCGCGCGAATCTTTTCTCGAATTTTACGTCCGTCTTGAGTCATGCGAGCGAAAGCATGTTATCGACCTGATCATCGATGTAACGAGATTTTGGAGAACCGAATGATGGATTCTCGCATTATTGTCGGCCTCGTAGCGATTGTGTTGCCTGTGAGCGCGCACGGCCAGTCATCATCGGCCACTGGAGGCAAAAAGATGAAGATCACGAGTTCCGGTTTTCAACAAGGTGCAAATATTCCCTCCAAGTTTTCGTGTGATGGTGCGGATACGAGCCCGCCTTTGCGGATTCAAGAAATTCCTCCGGCAGCCAAGAGCCTAGTCCTGATTGTCGATGATCCAGACGCGCCGAGCGGGTTGTTTACGCATTGGATCGCTTGGAACATCTCTCCGCAAACGAGTACGATCCCGGAAGGAAGCGTGCCGAAAGGGATGCACGGAACCAATGACTTCGGCAAATCCGACTACGGCGGCCCTTGCCCGCCTTCCGGAACGCATCGTTATTTCTTCAAAATTTTCGCGCTGGATCAGGAATTGAATCTCGCGGGTGGCGCAAAGCGCGCTCAGCTCGATGCGGCGATGAAAGGCCACGTAATCGCGCAAGGCGAGTTGATGGGGCGTTGTTCGCGGAGTCGCTGAGTTGGGCGACACAATTCGAATAACTTTCGCGCTGTGATAGTCTCACCCTGATGGGTGCGACGTTCTGGAAAATCGCTGGCCGCGTTGTCGATCTTTCGCGTCACGGCATGATTATGGGCGTGCTGAACGTAACGCCCGATTCGTTTTCGGATGGAGGCGAATTTCTCGCGGCAGAGAAAGCGGTCGAGCATGGATTCAAGATGACGATGGATGGCGCGCACATTATCGATGTGGGCGGCGAATCGACGCGGCCTGGCGCCGACGCGATCGCGGTGGAGGAACAACTTCGTCGCGTCGTTCCGGTGATCGAAAAATTGCGGGGAAAGACAGACATCTTTATTTCGATTGATACTTCCAAGGCGGCGGTTGCGCGCGCGGCGATCGAAGCAGGAGCTTCCATTGTCAATGACGTGACCGGCGGGCGAGGCGACACGGAAATGATGCCGCTGGTTGCAAAGAACCAGGCGGCATTCATCATCATGCACATGCAAGGAAATCCGAGGACAATGCAGGTCGAGCCGCGCTATGACGATGTTGTTTCGGAGGTGGCTGATTTTTTTCGACAACAATATGCCCGCGCCCTAGAGTGCGGCGTTGATCCCATGGCCATTGCGTTTGATCCGGGAATCGGTTTCGGGAAAACGCTGGAGCATAATCTCGAGCTCATTGGCAATCTGGGTGCTCTTCGAGTGGATGAACGCCCGCTCGTGGTTGGCGTTTCCCGCAAATCTTTTCTCGCCAAACTGATCGGCTCAACCGATATGAGCGACCGGCTCGCACCGGTGGTGGCGTTGACTTCGCTTCTGCGCGCGTGGGGAGCCGACGTGTTTCGGGTGCATGATGTAAAGGAAAACGCAAACGCATTGCGGGTAACGGAAGCAATCTTGTGAAATGATTGAGCAACTCATTCATTTTTGGCTCAGAGGATGGCGCAGCGCCTTCGAGATCATTTTGCTGAGCGTGGGGATCTACTACGGCTACCTCTACTTTCGCGGGACGCGCGGCGCGAAGGTGCTAACCGGCCTGGCGATTGTTTTTTTGACGCTGACGTTGATTTCGCAGTTGCTCAATCTGGTCGTGATCGGCTGGATCGTCCGGAGTTTCTCGGTTTTCCTCGCGGTCGCGTTGGTCGTGATTTTTCAACCGGAGCTGCGACGCGGCCTAGCTGAGCTGGGCGGGCATCCGATTTTCTCATTGACGAGTGAAAAACGGGAGACCGTCCACGACCTGGCTGAGGCGGTGACACAATTGGCCAACAAACAATTCGGTGCCCTCATCGCGATCGAGCGCGACACTTCGATTCGCGTTTATGAAGAAACCGGTGTGACGCTCGATAGCGATTTTTCCGTCGAACTGATCCTGGCAATTTTTCATCCGAAGGCCGCGCTTCACGATGGGGGCGTGATCGTGCGCAATGGCCGGATCGCGGCTGCGGCATGCATTTTCCCGGTCAGCCAGCGGGAAACACTAGACCGCAGTCTAGGGTTGCGTCATCGCGCCGGTCTCGGCATTACCGAGGAATCGGATGCCGTGGCGGTGGTTGTTTCGGAAGAGACCGGCAGCATTTCTATTTGTCACCGGCGCCGGATCGAGCGCAATTTTACTCCGGAAACGTTTCGGCAACGCATCGCGGAAATTCTCCTGCACAGCAATTATGAAGAGACTGATCCTGAAAAACTGGCGCGCGAAGTTGATCTCCCTCCTGCTCGCGACAACCCTTTGGTACCTGATCAAAAAGAACGTAGCGACGACCCCCTCGCGGTCTGAACCGGCCTCGGGTCCGACGACGACGGAAACACGTTAGCCTAAAGCGCTCCTTCAGCGTAAGAAGCGCGCGAGATTTTCGTCTTCCCAACGGCGAGCGCGCCGATAATTGGGGAACTCGCGCTCGCGGCGATTGAACTCTTCCGTGTGCACGCGCCGCCGGCCGCCCGACGCGGTCTCGTCCGGCACGACGGAATGAAGCATCTCGTGATAAAGCACGTATCGCAGAAACCAGAGCGGCACGAACGGTTGATCAAGCAACGGATTGATTCGAATCACGCGCTCTTCTTCCTGAATGGTGCCGAAAATAAAATATTCCTTCGGGCGATGTTTTCGCCGGCGACCCCACATCACTTTGTAACCGCG
>DATMPQ010000009.1:0-5211 GCA_035567015.1 Chthoniobacterales bacterium
TAATGGCGTCAATGACCTTTTGACTGGTAAGCATGAGACAAAACTACAGCGAATTGCACTGATGAAAAGGGGTGGCCGCATCTCGTCATGCCGGCTTGTCACGTTCGTAGCTTCAGCGAAGACGGAAGCCTTGGCGAAGGCTGGTCAATAACTTTTTGGCTGGTAAGCATGTGAAATCCTTTCGCTTTAGAGGAGCGATCAAAACTGACTAGGTCGAAGATTGCGCTTTGAGCCAATCACGCAGGCGATTAAACGCGACGATGTGATTCGGATCCAATGGCAATCCCGATACAAATTGCATCGGCACCAACGTGCTTGGCACCAAAAGCGGAGTAACAGTGAGTTTCGTCGATGATGTTTTTGAAACGCGTCTAAGTACGTCAACGCGTTGCTGCAACCATGCGCAGCGACGCATGTGCTTCGCAAGACGGTCCATTTCCTCTCCCCGGAATTCTCGAAGTTGTTCGCCTACCTCGCCAACAGTTCGCGCAAAGCGCAGCCGTTTGCATTCGACCGCATAAAAGGTGCTTCCGCTCGTCGTCCAAGCT
Organism: Chthoniobacterales bacterium; assembly: GCA_035567015.1. Classification (GTDB taxonomy): domain Bacteria; phylum Verrucomicrobiota; class Verrucomicrobiia; order Chthoniobacterales; family UBA10450; genus AV133. The sequence continues at coordinate 549 of DATMPQ010000009.1, forward strand.
AGCGCATCTAAATCCCCATAGCTTTCATCTGCGCCGAATTCAGTCATAGGGCGCGACGACAATGCTTGTAAGCCGCAGGCCTTGAACTCTTCCGCGACCGCGATTTCGAATTCGTCACCTCGCTGCCGCGTCACCTCACCAATCCACGACCGCATTTCTGCTGATCTAAAATCGTCTGCTGGAAGGCGACCAGTTAGCAACCGAGTAAGCAGGAGGCCAAATCCATCGTGAACCAAACCAGGGGCGAACATAATGCTTCCTTTGCCGTCAATGTCGCGCACGAGGGGTCTCATGATTAACGACAGACGCCTCCTGTATCGCCAGGGGTACCAGTCTTTGGCAGAAAATCCGGCAGGCGTGCTGTCCCAGCGGTCGCGCGGCTGCAAAGTAAAATTGTTAATAAAAGTATCAATGGCGCGTTCGCACTGAAACACCGGCGCAAGGATTTGGCGAAAACGGTCGCCAGTTCTGGTGACTACAAGGGCTTGTTCGGGCATCGCGTCATTGGCGAGCGCATGGTACGCGGCAAATAGCTCATCCGGAGTAAAACCAAACTCAGCTTGAAATGCCTCTACGAAACCGCTCGGGAAATCTGATGGAGACGGCTTCGGCATCTCGCGCGGGTCGTTGAAGTACTTCGGATATGCGCTCGCGCTTGCTGCGAACTGCTCTTTAAAGTGCTCTTTAACGTAAGGTATCATCACGGTCTGCTGATATGATCGGTCGACCGCAAACTCACCATTTGCGAAGATCGTGATTTCTGGCGGCGTTAGTGCGTATCGAATTGCGTCCGACGCGTGTGCGCTTGAGATAAGGAGCTCGACGAGAGCTAGCAGTTCGTGGAAATCTGCTTCGGTAATTATCCGCCCACCCGACTGCGGAGAGTTGCACGCTGCCATTTCGGCCAAAACCCGGGTCGTGAGTGCTGCTGCCGATCGATCGTTCTCGCGTTCGTTTGCCGCGCTCACCACGCCTTCGCGATCCTGATGTACTGCTAGGAGCGCACTCGCTGTTAGTCGCCACTGTTCTTTGTCCAGCTCAATGGCTTCCACGTTCCGTAGCGCACGTGAAACAACGGAGCTCCGCTCAAACTTAACTAGCCTTTCACGGATACGGCTCCAGCTATCATCTACTACGGCATGTAAGAATTTGTTGCATGACGTTTGTCCATCGATTGTGGTCTGACTGGTTTTGAGTAGTCGGTGCGACAAACCGATACTGACAAAGTTTGAATCGCCTTCAAAAATGAAATGTGGCTTGGGCGGATCTGACGCGGCCACGTTTTGTCGATAGTCGTGTGCCCACACGAGGTGGAAGAAGCGCGCATCCGAATTCGTGACGACCTTTTCAACAAGTCCCTCAAGTTCAGCGCTTCCGGAGTAAGCGCGGACTAGCGCGTTTACACCGACGAAGACGGCCTTGACCAATTTTCTGTCCGCCACGTTAGCGGGAACGGCGAAATGTCTAAAGAAGCTAAGTGGAACAGTGATGCGAATACAATCTGCTCGACGGTTTACTGCTACCGTTAGTTCCCCTGCTGGGGATGGGAGATCGTCCAGTTTGTGGGATGTCCAACTATCGAGTTCGTGAAACTCAAGATAGATCTCAATTGGACCGTTGATTTTTTGCAGGAGCGGTTCTGCAAGTGGTGCAATGCGCTGGAGCCAGGCCAGTCCCGCATCCCAAACTCGATACTGGATATTCCTGGCCAAGCGGGTTTGCTGACGCTGAGGGGAAGAAATCCACCACGCACGGTGGTCGGTTTCGACAGCTCCTCGAAGTTGTCCGCGTAGCATGCCTGCCTCGTCGACGTAAGCACGCGAATCCAGCACCTCTTTAAAAAACGGATCGACATTCTCGCGGCGAACAGGAATCCACATGTCTGGATTCCTGCGTTCAATTGCGTGGAGATTGTATCGGGAGCGCAAATCACGCCGAACTTCGGCGAGAAAGTCTGTGTCAACGCCGATCATGGCGCCCTGCGCAGGAGCGTCACGCGGAATGAGACGTTCACCTTGCTGTCGGTAGAAACCGAGAAGGTTCAACTCACCATTAAATTCCATGATGCGCACCTTGCTCTTTTCAAGTTCATGTCGGCGACGATGGAGTTTCCAAATCTCGAGCAGACTGACGTGGCGAACTCGCCCGATCGCCAGGAGATCCGGCAATCGAAAACCGGTTCCGTACCAGTCGTGCGGCAATTCAGGAAAGCCCCAAATAAAAGCTCGTCCGAGTCCACCAACAACGCCAATGGTCAGGCCACCGGTATAATCTGGTCTCGTGGCAAGCGTGTCGGCACACTTTTTAGTGTGATCGATTAGGGCACCGATGGCCGCATCGTCAATCTCGAGAATCCCAGACATGCCGGTCTTGAGGAATTCCAAGACACTATCCTCGAAAAAAATCACATGGGCGAATTTTCCTTCATCGAAGCGTGCAATTTCCTGGGCCTTGGCGGGAGTACCTTCTGGCAGCTTCGGCAAAATCGAAGCGTCAACCGGGTCGCTATCCAGTGCCCGCATGCCTTGGTTGAAGAGTTGCTGATATTGCTGCGCCAGCAGCACTTCCTCGTATTTCGTTACAGCGTCCGCGCGAACTACCCTTTCCGCAATGTAGTGGCGCAACGCGGGACTGACAGCGGTTGGCAAGGCGAAAACCACACCGCCCTCAAACATAACTAACGGCCGTCGTTCCAAACTGGATTTTCCAAACGATCCACCGGCTACAGTTTGGGCGTGAATGAAAGGTTGCACCGTTTCGACTGGGACATGTAGCTGCTCTAAATCTGCGAGTGAGAAGCGACACATGGCTGCGCGGTTCTCAAGCTCATGTTGCGGCGGTAGTGTTATCGCCTCGTGCGCATCGCCGCTGCCCATGCAGTACCGCTCCAACGCACATCGCCCTGCTAGTGCATCACTAAGCTGTAAGAGGCCGAAACATGCGGCGAACGTTTCCGTTGCCCACTGCTCATCTTTAAATTGGCGAAGGGCGTCGAGTGCCTGTTGCAGCCAGAAATCGTTTGCCTCCCAAATGCCTTCGAAAATCCGACTGTTACCGATGTGGCTAACGACGTTTGAGATGAAAACGTCTTCGACTGGATCTTCCATCCGCGCGGCCCAAGTTGGGCCGAGTTCTTTGTTCAACCAAAGCGAGAGCCGGTGAACCGTGGGCCTGTTTGGCCCGTTTGCGTTTCGGTGGACGAGGTTTTGGAGAAGCTCGAGTCGCACTGTGTTTGCATGCAGGGAAGGCCAGGTAAGCAATGCGGCAACCGCGGATAGACTCGCAATGCGGTCGAAAGCAGCGATTTGTTTCACGAGCTTTGGATTGTCCAACTCGACTTGACGAAATTCGGGTGCGTCTGCCGCAGCCATAATGGCTTGGAGTCCAAAAAAAGTGTCGGCTTGCGCAAAGGTATCGGGCATCTCAGTCGGCATTATCTATGTCATAAGAACCCAATGCTCTGCGGTTTTCGCAAATTATTTTCCGCTCGGCATATCAAGAAACCTGCCCGGTCGCACTTCAGGCCAATTCTGGCGACGTCCCAGTCGACTAGGCTCAGTGCTGGCGCTACTGGTTCGCGTAGAGAATTTAATCAAAAACGGGCGGTGGGATTCGAACCCACGAAACCTTTCGGTTTACCCGCTTTTCAGGCAGGCGCTTTCGACCGCTCAGCCACGCCTCCGTACAGAGTCATCGGGGGACGCCGAATTTTAAGGGCGGCCACGAACATTCGCAATTCAAACTGTTAATTCTATTCTCCCGCTGTCCTCGCTGGCTTGACCGTCGATATCGGAAGAATAGTTGATAGTTGAGAGCCGATGGTTGATGGTGAATTAATTGATCGGATGAGCACAAGACGTATCGACAAACGTAAGAAGACAGTCAGCGTAATGCCTAAGGTCTCTGGCGTTGCGATTTCTCGGCGCTCCAGCAAAATCCTCGATCGTTCCGTCGCTAATTTAAAGAAAGGTGTGGCTTCGGCACCGATCGCGACAGCCTGAAAAAACCTCACTGAGTTCATTTGAAGTTCGTGAATGCGGGGCGCATTCACCTGGTCGCCGCGGCGACCGCTCCCCAGATAGACGCTAGAAACAAAAAACCCGACATTTTTTCGCATGCCGGGTTTTCAGTTCTGGCGACGTCCTACTCTCGCACAGCCTATCGCCGTACTACCATCGGGGCTGCAGCGTTTCACTGCCGTGTTCGGAATGGGAACGGGTGGGGCCACTGCGCTAGTGTCACCAGAAGTTTGTTCCGAAAGATTCGGAGCAAACTTCTGGCGCGTAATTCGTGATTCGAAGATTCGTAATTCGTGGGCTCCGACTACTGATTCTCGATTCTCGCATTACGATTCACTTTTCAAAGAACGCCAGTTCTCTGGCATCTACATACAGGAAGTTTTTTCCGATTCTCGATTCACGTATTACGATTCACGAGTCGGATTTTCAACTCAAGGCTTCGTTTTCTTTTGAGATCATTCGTCTCTTCTGTTGACTGGAACCGGGGTCAGCGACCCCGGCTACAGCGTAACAGAAAAGAAAATGATCAAGCCGAACGGGTTATTAGTACTCCTGAGCTGAACATGTTACCATGCTTACACCCGGAGCCTATCAACGTGGTGGTCTACCACGACCCTTCAGGGAGATCTCATCTTGGGATAGGC
>DATMPQ010000010.1:0-13448 GCA_035567015.1 Chthoniobacterales bacterium
CGCGCCGACGCTTCTCCTGTTGCACGGACTTCCTTCTTCATCGCGGATGTTCGAGCCTCTCTTCGCCCGGCTTTCCGATCGCTATCACCTTGTCGCGCCCGATTACCCGGGCTTCGGACACAGCGACTGGCCGGACCCGAAAAAATTCGCGTACACGTTCGATCACTACGCCGAGATCATAAATCATTTCACCGAAGCGCTCGGGCTCTCGCGTTTTACTCTTTACATGCAGGATTATGGCGGCCCCGTTGGTTTTCGCATGGCGTTAGCTCATCCGGAACGGATCGAGGCTCTCATTGTTCAAGACGCTGTGGCACACAACGAAGGCCTCGGAGCGAATTGGAAAACACGGCGCGCTTTTTGGGCAGATCGCGCGGCTAACGAGAGCGCGCTCCGCACAAATCTTCTGTCGCTGCCGACAACGCGGACGCGCCATGTCGGGAACGATCCCAACGTGGACCGCTATGACCCGGATCTCTGGACGGACGAGTTTTACTTTTTGAATCAGCCCGGCCAGGCCGATATTCAAACCGACCTCTTCTACGACTACCGCACGAACGTCGACGCCTACCCCAAATGGCAAGCTTGGATGCATGAGAAGCAGCCGCGCCTGCTGGTGATTTGGGGTAAGTATGATCTCTCGTTCGACCATGGGGAGCCGGAACGCTACCGCAAGGACGTACCGAAGGCCAAAGTCCACGTCCTCGATGCGGGCCATTTCGCGTTGGACACGGCGGCAGATGAGATCGCCGTATTGGTGCAAAACTTTCTCGCTCGTTCACGTTGAACATGATTACTGCTTCCGCTCCCGCTCCTGCGCATGTTCACAATCGTAATCGGCTCCTCACCTTTATCCTGTCCTCGATCGAGGAGGAGAAAAAAAAGTCGTGTTCTAGTAAAAAAAAAGGCGGTTCACCTATGCGATCTGACATCGCTCCCGGAGCGGCTTTTCCCGACTACGAGCTTTCCGATCACACCGGGAAGCACCGGAAACTCTCCGAATTACAAGGACAACATCCGATGGTTCTCGTCCTCAGCCGCGGAGGTTTTTGCCCCAAAGATCGCCGGCAACATGAAGGGCTGGTTCAGCTCCATCCTGAGCTCGAGGTTGCCTATTGCCGGCTAGTCACGATTAGCACCGACAATATCACTGAGACGAATGAATATCGTAGCAGAGTCGGTGCCCACTGGCCTTTCCTCTCGGACCCAGCGCGTAAAGTCCAAAAAGATCTCGACATAGCTGAATACACTGATCCGGTTCACAATCCCATGATTCCTCACACGATTGTGCTCGAACCTGGTCTGATCATTTACAAGATCTACATGGGTTACTGGTTCTTCGGCCGGCCGACGATGGAAGATCTCCGCCAGGACTTACGTGCTGTTACCAGGAAATGCCGGCCAGACTGGGACGTCACAACGCCCGAGCTCAAAGCGGCGTGGCAGCAAGGCCACAAGGAACTCTTCTACCCTTATGGCAAAACGTACGTCCAAACTCTCGGCGAAGAGGATTAGGAGCGGTATCGCCGAGTCGCCCAGGGGCGGCGCGGTATATAGGATCGAGAATGAGGGATGGGGGCTGCGGGATGTACGGAAAACAGAAGTCTAATAAATCGATTGCGCTACTTAGGGCGTTAAGTATGGGATCTCAAAATGTTTTTCCATCGCTCTCTCCTTTTTTGGGTTAGCACGTTCGCGATGGTACCGCTGGTGGCACTCGCGGTTTCTCCACCCTGGGAGAGCGGCCGCCGACATGGAGAACTATTCGTTGCGGGATCCGCCGATGACGCTTCTTTGAGAACGCGAATCGCGGCACTCTCCCCGACCGTCAGTCCGGATGACGCTCGGCGAGTCGCGTACGCTGCATACATGACCGGAGTAGAGCTGCGCCGCGAGTGGCGTGTGGTATGGCTACCCGGCCTCCAGAACTTGCTCGTCAATATGGGAGCGAGAAAAGGGGGACTCTGTTTTCAGTGGGCAGCGGAGCTTCTCGCCCGATTGGATGCACTGAAGCTGAAAACGCTCGAGATCCACTGGGCCGAGTCTTTTGCCAACACCAGTGGCGAGCATAACGTCATCGTAGTTACGGCCAGAGGCCAAGCATTCGAACATGGCATTCTGCTCGACAACTGGCGTTACTCGGGACATCTCGTTTGGACACAAGTCGCCATGGATCCGGAGTATCACTGGACGGAAAACAAATCCGAACTCGCCCGCAGATTGGGGAGAGCAAGGGATGTGGCTTCGAAGCAAGTACGATCTACGATGAAATCGAACTGAACATTCGCAAACACACGAGTCAACCAACAACCTCATCCTCCATGAATCCAAACAAAGCACTCTGGGAAAAAGGCGACTTCACGCGCATCGCCGAGACCATGCGCGAAAGCGGAGAGGCGCTCGTGCAGCGACTCGGAATCACCGAAGGACTCAAGGTCCTGGATCTCGGATGTGGCGATGGCACCACCGCATTGCCGGCGGCGAAACTCGGAGCGCAAGTGCTGGGGGTCGATATTGCGCGCAACCTGGTCGAGGCTGGGAATAAGCGGGCCGCCGAGCAGGGTCTGACGAACTGCACGTTCCAGGAAGGCGATGCGTCCAATCTGCAGCAGTTCGGGGATCGCGCGTTTGATCTCGTAGTCAGTATTTTCGGCGCGATATTTGCGCCCAAGCCATTCGAGGTCGCGAAGGAGATGGTGCGCGTGACTCGGCCGGGAGGTCGGATCGTGATGGGTAACTGGATACCGAACGACCCGACGCTAGTAGCGCAGATTCTAAAGATCAGCTCAAGCTACACGCCACCACCGCCGGAAGGCTTCGTTAGTCCAATGACCTGGGGCATCGAGAGCAACGTGATCGACCGGTTTGCCGGCGCGGGCGTTGCGGCAGAGAAGATCTCCTTCGCGCGCGACACGTTCACCTTCAACTTCCCCGGCCCACCGTCAGCGTTGGTGGATGAATTCAGGAAATACTACGGCCCGACCATGAATGCATTCGAAGCCGCAGAAAAGAACGGCCGCGCCGCTGAGCTGCAGAAGGAGCTGGAAGAGCTGTTCAACACCCAAAACAAAAGCCCCAGCAAGGATGCCACCTCCATTCCGGCAACCTTCCTGCGGGTTACGGTCGCGCTTTGAAACAGTTCTCAAAGGGCCAGAAAAGAGAGAAGAATGGGGTCGTATCTAAACTCCGAAAGCTTTCGCCCGCCGCGGCGGGCAAGCTGAGGAGGGCATTTGACATTCGTTTCTTGAAACGCTGAAAACGGAAATTCTGAAAACCTGAAACGAAAATCAGAAGTCAGAGGTAGCTTGTCGCGTGCGAACTTTTGAGGTGAACACTTTTGGGAGACAATCATCCCATGGACCAGGTCGAGCAGGAGGGTGGATTTCGCCATCGAGCAAAAGAGATTGCCGAGAAAAGCGTCGGCGCGTAGGATCAGGCCTGACTGTTTCAACCCAAACCCCATCAAACATGAAAACAGCTATTCTTACTAAGTTACACACCACCGCGATTGCACATGGCGCCTTCGTCGCTGCGCTCGCGTTCACTCTCACCTTCAGCCCGCGCGTTGCCCGGGCTGATGAAACCTGCTCGTCACCTTACCTTGCCCGCATCGATGGACAGGAGGAGTTCGTTTATGTTTGGACGCTCGGCGTCGAAGGCCTCGGGGATGGCGCGGACAAACTTGTCACCGTTGACGTAAAACCCGGCTCGCCCACCTACGGAAAAGTTGTTAGCAGCTCTTCCGTTGAGGGCCGCAACGAGGCGCATCACGGCGGATTCACCGACGACCGGCGCCAACTCTGGCTCGCCGGCCTCGACAGCAGCCGCGTTTTTATCTTCGACATCCACACGGATCCGGCAAAGCCGAAGTATGTGAAAACCATCGACAACTTTGCCGAGGCCACCGGTGGCGCGATCGGCCCGCACGGCGCGTACGCCTTGCCCGGACGCGTGCTGATTCCGTGTCTTTCGAACGCAAAAGATCACAGCGGCCGGACCGCTCTGGTCGAATACGGAAACGACGGCAACTACATCGCTACGCATTGGATGCCGACAAAGGACGACGCCCGTGGCGCGGCTGACGCGAAGTTTGCCGACGGCTACGGCTATGACGCGCGCGCGCTGCCACGAAAGAATGCCTTGCTCACCTCATCGTTCACGGGTTTGAACAATTACATGATGGAGTTCGGCAAAGTGACCGCCGATCCCGAAGCGATGAAACATTTCGGGGGGACAATGGTGATGTGGGATTTCCATGCGCGTCAGCCCAAGAAAGTTTTTCAAGTGCCGGGTGCGCCACTCGAAATCCGCTGGGCTTGGGCGCCTACGCACAACTACGCTTTTACCGCGACCGCATTGACGTCAAAGCTTTGGTTGGTCTACCAGGACGATCGCGGCGAATGGCAGGCGAAGGATATTGCGCCGATCAGTGACGTTAAGGGCGGTGTGCTTCCGGTCGATATCAGCCTGAGCGCCGATGACAAAACTTTGTTTGTAGATTGTTTCGGTGACGGCAAGTGTCGCGTGTTCGATGTTTCCGATCCACAAAAACCGAAACAGATTTACGAGAAACAGATTGGCCGTCAGGTCAACATGGTGTCGGAGAGCTGGGATGGGAAACGGGTGTACTTCACCAGCTCGCTCCTGGCGCGCTGGGACAAAAAAGGCGCCGACAACGAGCAGTTCGTTCGCGGTTATGCCTGGGATGGCAAGGAGTTGAAGCCAGCCTTCGATCTCGATTTCACCGCGCTCAAGCTGGGCCGTCCTCATCACATGCTCTTCGGCTCGACAAAAATCGGCTCACCACGCACGGTCGCGAGCAAGTAATGTAGGAGGTACCTTAGCGCCGTGACCAATCAATGTGTGGGGGACTTAAGCGCTGCGACCAAGGTGGATCGTGTGCTCCCCTGGCGCGCCGAAGCCTTGCGCGGAGGCGGCCGCGCGCGATGCTAAAAATAGTCCCCCTCATATTTATTTTATCGACCGCAGGAATAGTCGTCCCAGCCGAGAGCGTTCCGCCTCGCGACAGCGACTACGATTACGATCCACCAGTGCCGGGCAGTTATAGCTTGCCGGTTGTGAAGGTCGCTGCCGATGGCGCGCTACTCGATTCTGATGGCAAATCATTAAAGCTTCGTGACCTGACCCACGGTCGTATCACGGTGCTGAGCTTCATCTATACTCAGTGCGCCGCACCGAAAGGGTGTCCTTACGCCACGAACGTGTTCGGTGAGCTTCAATCGGTAACGGCAAAGGACAAAGCGCTTGCCGCAAATATGCGGCTGGTGAGCCTGAGTTTTGATCCCGAACACGACACGCCGCAGCATCTCGCCGAATATTCGGAAAACGTGCGCGAAACCAAATCCGGGTGCGAATGGCGGTTCGCCACAGCGAAGTCGCGCGCCGAGTTGAATGTCATCCTTAACGCCTACGGCCAAGCCGTGGATAAGAGAAACAACCCCGCCGATCCGCAGGGTCCCCTTTACCACATCTTGCGCGTCTTTCTCATTGATCGCGAGGGTCGCATCCGCAATATCTACAGTTCCGCCACGCTCGATCCTCGCCTCGTCCTCGCCGATGTGAAAACGCTGCTCCTGGAAGAGGCAAGGCTTTCAAAACAATAAGCCACAACGACGCGCAAGGCAGCCTGCCAATCATAATCGAGTACGCTCCTGGCATCTGGCTTTGTTCAAACAGCACCAGCCGCTTCGATTTGTCTAGATAGGAATCCCGCGAAGCCTCAGCAGAGTAGGGGAGAGGCATTACAACGCGCTGTTCCTCAGTGAAAATGGACGGCGTGGACGTTCGGAAAGGTGGATCGCGCGGCGGCATAATTCTTGCACCGTCGAGTACGTGTCGCCTACGTCGCGGCGCAGCCGATTATGGCGTCCAACCCACTCAGCCGCAAATAACTCCGACTATGAACATCAAAAAGACCGCTCCGCTTCTCTTTCTCGTTTGCCTGGGATGGGCAACGTCTTCTTTTGCATCGATTTTCTATGTGAGGCCCACTGGAAGTGATGCGAACTCGGGAACAAGCTGGCCCTCGGCCAAGAAGACCATCCAGGCCGCGATCAATGCCGCAAGCGCGGGCGACACCGTGATCGTGAACGACGGTACGTATACCTTGACTAGTCCCATCACCATTTCCAGCGCCATCGTGCTCAGTAGCGTCAATGGCGCGAGCGCGACCGTTCTGGATGGCCAGCAAAGCGTGCGATGCGTTTCCATCACCGACCCCGGCGCGATTGTGAACGGCTTCACGGTGCAAAATGGACGCGCCCGCACGGGCGGCGGAATTTATTGCATCAACGGGACCATCGAGAATTGCACCGTCCTGAATAATATCGCTACGGGCAACGATAGTGGCGACGGTCTGGGAGGTGGCATTTACGTAAGCAACGGCAACGTGCGCTTCTGCAACGTCCACAACAACACCGCCAACTCCGTTGTCGCCAATCAATACTCTAACTCCGCTTCGGGTGGCGGCATCTACTCGGTGAATGGCGCGATCGCAAACTCCACCATCTCGGATAACCTGTGCACGGCTAATTACGCAAACGGCGGCGGCGGCGATCTCAATGGCGGCACGCTGACGAAGTGCCAAGTGACCGGGAACTCGGCGACCGCGCTTTTTTATCCGTCCGGCGGCGGAATTAATGCCAGCCCCGGCGCCACCATCGACGGCTGCGTGATCAGCGGAAACTCCACCACGGCTACGGAGACAGGCGCATACACCACCTGCGACGCAAACGGCGGCGGGTTTTACATCGGTAACGGTAGCACCGTGCAAAACACCCTCGTCTTCGGAAACAGCTCCAACGCCCCCTACGGCTTTGCCGGTGGTGGCGGCGGCTGGTCCAGCGGATCGACCGTCCGCAATTGCAGCATTACAGGCAATTCCGTCAATGCCCCATCAAATACCTCGCAAGCCCAGGGGGGCGGGATGCTATGGGGCTACAGCGACACTTGCGTTAATAACATCATCACCTTCAACAGCGCACCAGTGAACGCCGACAACTCCGATGTGAATGCATCCTCGTATCCGCAATATGTGAATTGCTGGATTTCCGCCGACCCGCTCTTTGTCAACGCCTCGGCCAGCGACTTTCACCTGAGCCCGAATTCCCCTTGCATAAATGCCGGCGTGAACCAGGCCTGGATGACCGGCGCGCAGGATTTGGACGGTAACGCACGCATCATCAACACCAGCGTCGATATCGGTGCCTATGAGTTCACGACCACGCCGCCTACGCCCACCGAGCTAGGCAACATCTCTACACGCATGAACGTGGGCACGAGCGACGACGTGCTCATCGGTGGCATCATTATTAAAGGAAACGCGCCGAAGAAAGTGATCATCCGGGCGATCGGGCCGGAGCTGACGCAATACGGTGTGCCCGGTGCGTTGCGAGATCCCACTTTGGAACTTCATAACGGCTCCGGCGCGATCATTGGTCGGAATGATAACTGGGGCACGACCATACGAGGCGGCGTGATTACAAGCGATCAAGTCGCCGAAATGCGAGCGAGCGGGCTGGCGCCGAGCGATAGCCACGAATCTGCCATCATATCGACGTTACAGCCGGGCAGTTATACTGCCATCGTCCGCGGGGTGAACAACACCACTGGCATCGCGCTCATTGAGGTTTACGATTTGGATGCGACAGCCGACGCCAACCTTGCGAACATCTCCACGCGCGGCTTGGTCGGAACAGGTGACAGCGCCATGATCGGCGGCTTGATCATCCTCGGCTCGACTCCGGAGAAGGTGATTGTCCGCGCCCTTGGCCCGGAACTCACCGCACACGGAGTCACCGGCGCGCTGCAAAACCCGACCCTCGAATTGCACGACAGCCATGGCAACCTGATCGCCTTCAACGATAACTGGAAGGAGAGCCAGCGAACGGAAATCTCGGCCACAGGCCTCGCGCCCACCGACGACCGGGAAAGCGCCATCGTGGCCACCCTTCCTCCGGGCAACTACACCGCTATTGTCCACGGAGTTAATGGAACGACCGGCGTGGCCTTGGTGGAAGTCTACAAGTTGAATTAGCGCGCGGCGTCCGCTCTTTTGAGACCTTCTCATGCCTGGCTTGGCCAAGGAGCGCGTACCTTTGCTGCTTTTCGTCCAGACTCTGATCACCGCACTAGATACCGCAGATCCCGAGAGCCTGTCGGGCAACTGCACTGAACACAAAAAGAGCGAAAGTGAACGCTCTGAGGTCTAACGAGAATAAGGTGCTGGCAACCAGCTATTTTGCAAAAGTAGCCGTCTGTCAACTACCGCTGGCTAGTGCGAGTGTGCCTGGTCAGCCTGCCCGCTGCGGCTGGCGAATTCTTTCGGAGTTGGCCGGAGCGCTTGGTTAAGCGGTCGCCCGGTCAAGACGGGCTTGTCGGAGATAAAGAAACAGAGGCAACCCGAAAGAGACGCCCACGAGTAAAACAGCAAACACCGGCAACCAACGGAACCGTATACCGACGCGACGACCTTCAATGCCCACAAACACGAACAGGACGATCGCCGAAACAAGCACGTCCATTCCGAAAAAGCCGCTGACGCGGTTAGCAAATAGATCTCGAACGAACGACGGAATATCTAATCCACCATGGGCGATCACCCAAGGAACGAACTGCCAGTACGGAAGAGCGACGCCAAGAACGCAAAATAGCAAGTACCAATGTCGAATCTTCATAGGACATCGCTTGTATCGTCATAGTGCTAGCGCAGCAAGGACAAAACGCTGCGACCGTCTAAACGAAATTAAAAACCGGGTAGCCGTTGGCCGCATCGCAGGGTTAGATCCGCTTCTGGATGTGACGCTGCTCGCCAACAGCGTATGCTTCCGCTAGCCACGCGCGAAACTCCGCGTCCACATCACGCCCTGTGCTAAGCCTGAAGGTGTGAACATGATTGCGCGGCGAGATGGTCTGCACCTTGCGGAAGCGATGGTGTTCGAACCGCCGCGCGAGCACAACATGGCCGTCGAGCCAATTCGCCCGCGGTGTGACTTGCGCGAATGACATGCGTACCTGGAACGCAATACGAGTCTTCTCTGGAAGGATGCGCACGGGTCCGAGAGTGCGAATCACAGCAACTACTTGGTCGAAGAGTGCTCGAATCTCTGGCCGCTTGTCACTGAAATGATGTTCGAGATCGAGTCGACCGCAGGCGTGCGACTGGTCGCGATTTGCGAAATAGCGTCCGCATTTTTTACACTGCCAGAGACGGCGCTGTTTCATGTCAGATCTAACATGTGATTATGCCGTTTTTTTTGGGCTTATCCAGCGTATTGACCGACAAAAGCCGCAACTGTTCAGTTAAGTTACACAAGAGCCAGGCGGACCGAGTGAGTGCGAAGGAACTGCTTGAGTTGAGCCATTAGCGCCGGTGCCCCGTTTTACCTGCGGCGAGTCGAGCGAACGATGATGCGCCCAACCGTCAGTTCACTGCGATGCAACCTGTCGAATGGCCGCTTGCAAACGATCCAGATTGACCGGCTTGATTAAATAGTCAGCGAAACCTGCTTCGCGGCTCTTCCGCAAATCATCTTCCATCCCAAAACCGCTGAGCGCGATGCCGTCGATTCTTTGGTGCTCGCGAATTTGCTTTAGCAAGTCGAGGCCGTTGCCGTCGGGTAATCCAATATCGCTAACCAGAAGATTGAAATTGTTCGTAGCGGCCAGTTGCAGGGCGTCGTGAAAACTCTCGGCCGTGGCGACTTCATAGCCGAGATGGGTGAGCAAACGCTTGAGCGTGAAGACAGTGTCTTTGTGATCATCGACCAGAAGAATGCGAAGTGGGTGGTGGGGCGGCGGGATTGCCGAAGAACTCTGTTCTGGAGTGAGGTGCTGCTCCGCATGCAAGAATGCTGGGGGTGCCACCACGCGCATTCGCAATGTCATTGTCGTGCCGCAACCCCGTCCTTGGCTTTTCGCTGTCAGTTCGCCCTGATGTGCGTCAACGATCGCTTTTGAAATCGCCAAGCCGAGGCCCAACCCGCCTTGGCCGCCTTGAACCTGGCGCTCGCCTTGCTCGAAGGACTCGAAGATGCGCGCCAAAAATTCGCGTCCAATTCCCACGCCGTTATCGATAACATCGACAACCAGTTTTCCGGCTTCGTTGCGTGAAGAGAATTTAATCTCACCGCCATCCGGTGTGAATTTGGTCGCGTTCTTGATCAAGTTCCAAAAAACTTGCATCAGCCGGGCGGAGTCCGCTTCGACAAAGTGTTCGGCAGCGTTCAAGTTGAAGCTGATTTTGACCCCTTTTTGCTCGATCTCCGGCCGGAGAATCTCAAGCGCGCCATGCAATATCGAATGTGCATCCACGATCTCAAGAAAGAGATTGAGTTTGCCCTGGGTGATGGCGGTCAAATCGAGCATGTCGTCGATGAGGCGTGCTTCCAGTTCCACGTTTCTGCGGATCACGGCTACGGCGAAATTAGTTTCTAATCCCAATTCTTGATCGAGAAGTTCCACACTCGCCAGAACCGGCGTGAGCGGGGTGCGCAACTCGTGCGAGAGCATGGCGAGGAACCGATCCTTTGCTTTGTTTGCAGCCTCCGCTTCTACACGAGCCGCATGTTCCTTCCTGAAATTTGCTGGTCCCGGAATTTCCAGGGCCTGCGGCACGAGCCTGATCAGCAGAATACCCGTCGGCACAGAAGCAAGTGCCGTAATCGCCTTCAGTGCGTCGGAAATCCAGGGATACGGTTTCCAAAGCGTCCAGATTTCCATCACGTGAGTTAATCCGCAGGCCACGATGAAGGTGCCGAAACAAATGAACATCCAGTTGAATGGAAGATCCTTTCGGCGGCGGACGAAATACAGCAGCGTGAACGGAATCCAAAAGTATGCGGCCGCGATTAACAAATCCGAAATCTCGCGAAGGTATTCCATCAGGAGAAGCCGGTTAGCTCGGCTTTCCAGCAGTATATTTGCAGCAGAAGTCGCGCCGAAAATGGACCTAATCGGTCGCCGCCGAAGTCCCCGACACAGGAACGATCTGTTCGCTTTTTGAGCTTTCTCTTATGAGCTTGGCTTTCCTTCGCCGTAAGCTCTGCTGAAGAGCGACACACGCGCGGTGCCTTAGATAATTGAGTAGCCCCTAGGATTTTGCACGATCCCGGTGACGATTCGGCGCTGCTTCCCGTTTCCCTTTCGCCCGTTCACGAAAGGGCGGGGTTCGCCGGAATCGATTGTCGAATGGAAGGGGAGCAGGGATGCAGGGCGGCCTTCAGAGTATTGAGTCGTGCCGCCCCTCCGAGGCCCAAGGAATCCCAGTTGCGGGGCGCTGGGTCGCAGGGAACCCGCCCAGGCGCGAAATTCAGCTAAACTCATCTCATTTTTTTGTTGCTTTGCCTTCTTCAACCTTGGTCCAGGGACCACCGTCGGTCGAGACCTCGCTCTTGAGAAAGCGTTTTCATCGAATGATGTGAGGCAGTACGCAGGCCAGTGGCGAGCCACGTGTTCTTCGTTTTGCGCTGTTCGCTGCACGGGCTGGTTAGACGCATTCAATATGCCATAGGCACTTCTTTTAGAATGTCGAACTTATCCCGATCTCTGAACCGGACGGTCCACTCGAAGGCAAACGTCTCCAGCGAATGACGTGGTCTGGGGGTGTAGAACCTACCTCGCATAATCATCTCCAAAGTATGTTTACCACGCCAACGCTTTGCGAAAAAACTCCAACGCTCCAGGTCGTGAAATTCCGGATGCTTTCTGAGGAGCCTATGCTCGGTAGCATGATAAGCCGGCTTGCGAACACGCGTCGCCGATTCACCGATAGTACGGAAAATATGCACGAAGCCACCCGAATTCGCTTCGTAGCTGTTGATAGCTACTTCATCAGAACGCGGCGACCACAGAACATCAATGCCGCGTCCACCAGCATGCGAATAGAACAACACTGATTGCTTCCGTGCGTCAACAACCCGTAATAAAACCGCGGAAGACCCGGGCATCACAGTAGGTGCAAGATGACGGCATAATGCTGATTCGGCGAGACGAAACTTCCGCCTTTGTCGGTGCCAATGTGCGCGCCGCTGCAATATTTCGTTGTTGCATAAAGAAGCAGAAGCGCAACGGCAACGAGTGGCTTCATTGGTCTAACGAGATATGGATGGAATTATTCCGTCTAATCCGCTTGCTTCCCTCATGGCAAAGCGATAAAAACGGAGTCATCGATACGTTTGTAAACGCCCTGCGGCCGAGGGCAAGCCGAAAAAGAAACTTCTCGATCGGGCCCGCGACGTGACGAGATTGAAGCATTACAGTTTGCTAACGGAGCGGACGTATTGCGATTGGAGCAAGCGATTCATTCTCTTTCACAACAAAATAATCAGCGGCTGCGCGTGAAGCTTCCGGCTGCTAAAAGCGACAGGCTAGGTCGCCGCGGCGACTGCCTTCCTAATCCGAAGAATCCGCGTCATCCGCGGTGACGAACAGGTTGCGGGGATCGGGATGAAAAGTCCGCTTGATTAAGAATGCGCCGGAATTGAGAGGAAACGTCCAACTCCGAAAGCTTTCGCGAGCAGGCGTTCAACATCCAACGTCGAGTGAGGCACGCTTTCGCGGAGGCGTGGCTACCGTCTTGTGATTTGGCGCGCACGGGGTAACTTGGCCGATGCGACGTTGTCCGCCAATCTGCGAGTCGGACGGACTCGTCCCTCGACAAGTCGGACGGATTCGTCCTGCGATGAACCGGGGCTTCACGCTGATCGAAATCGTGATCGCGGTTTTCATTATGATGCTGCTCCTCTTGCTGGCGGTGCCGAGCATGAACGGCGTGCTAGCGGACAAGCGATTGCGGCGTTCGCTGGATAGATTCAATGATCTGGTGCACCAGGCGCAGGAGCGAAGCGTAGCCGAGCATCGCGCCTATCTCATCGTCTGGGGCGACAAAGATGTCGCGCTGCGCCCCGAAGCTTTTGCCAAAGGCGAAGAAACGAGACCGACCGCGGACTTCGCGCTGGTACCCGGAAATGTTTTGAAACTTACGCTGCCGGCGGCGCTGACCAAAAATCCGCCGGGCGAATGGATTTTCTGGCCGTCGGGGACGTGCGAGCCGGCTGTTGTCCAATTTAGCGGGCGGGACGGTTCGTGGACGGCGAATTATTCCCCGTTAACGGCGCGCCCTGAGCTTACCAATTATGCGGCGAGGTGATTTGTCGATGTTGAATCGAGAATCGAGAATCGAGAATCGAGGTTCGAAGTTCCGTAGGCGCGGCGGGTTTGCCCTCTACGAGGTGATCATCGGCGTGGCGATTTTCGCGGTGGGGGTGCTCGCACTTGGCCGGGCGGTGGAGAATTGCTTGAACGCGAGCATGCTCAATGCAGAAGAGGAGCGTGTGCGCCAGATTTTGTCCAATCGCATGGCCGAACTTCAAGCTACGCCCGGGTTTCCCGATGCGGCGAAGGAATTCAAGATCGATACCGGCTACGGC
>DATMPQ010000011.1:0-9955 GCA_035567015.1 Chthoniobacterales bacterium
CCGACTCCGAGCAATTTGATGATCGTGCTCTGCCGCCGGCCAAACGACGGCTGCGATTTTGGCAACGGCGGGGGCACTTGTTGATCAGCCATGCCGGGAGATTGAACATCCGTTGGATTTCTGTCCACAGATTACGCGGACTTCGGTAGATTTTTCGAAAGTTCTTTCTTGTCCGCCGACCATCGAAAGCTGCGGAGGACCAGATCGATCAGCGTTTCAAGCGCGGATCGAGAACGAAATTGCCGGCGTCCTTAATCTTGATCCTGCGGAAATCCGGGTGCTTCGGGTTGAGAAGGAAAGTTTTCTCGAGCGGCACGAGCACGCTCGGTAGCGCGAGAATGGCGAAGCGCCCCGCCTTGATCCATTCGTCTCCGATGTTCTTCGAAGCGGCGGTCGGCGGTTGAGAGTTCCAGCCTTTCGGCAATTTCTTGAGATCGATAATCACCATCATCGCCCCGTCCCAACTAACGCGGAATGCACGAAATTTGTCTCGCATCGTGACCGGTCGCGTGTGTGCGAGAATTTCCAATGCCGCGAGCGCGAGGTTTTCGCTGCAATAAACCATCCGCACGCCGGCCGAGTTCCATCTGCCTTCGAAAATGCGCGCGCCTTCGCCGGAGAACGCGGTCGAAGCGTGCTTTTCCTTAACGATCCGCCAGCCGACAACTTCGGCCATCAGGAATAAACGCCGTACTCAATGCGGCCGAGCAGGTTTTCGACTTCGCGTGCGCCGATCTCCGTCTTTGCAAACTCAAGCGGCACAGCGTTGCCGAGGCCCGCTTGGTTGTTCGTCAACCATTCACGCGCAGCTTTCGCATCGCCAAAAACGCCCTCTGCCTTTTTCAGCAAGCGCTGATAACGCACTAACTTCTCCGATTCCTCCTTGTCGATCTTCCCCTGAATCTTCCGCCGATGGAGCGTCGCGCGGGACATCCCGAGCACGCTCGCCACTTTCTCCATCGGCACATCCAGCGCTTTCTGCAAATTCTGCACCGCCCGAAAACTCAAGCCGGCGTGGATTTGTACGATTTGTTGATGAATGGTCGTAATCACTTGCGACCGTTTTAATGCTGCGGTTGCCATCCTCGTTTCAGATGAGACATACTACTGTGTCAATTGAGAGAAGTAAAGTTTTTATCGATAGCACGCGGCCGGCTGGCGGCCGAGCTCGTACTTCGTGCCAATCGCGAAATCGAAGAAAAAAGGCTCGAATCAACTGCAATTTGATACCGAGTGGACAAAAGACCGCATTGAAGAAAACAAGCTTGTAAATGACGTTCGGCGCCGCATCGGAATGTGGCGCAAAGGCGGATACGTTGGCGTGACGCCGACAACAGCTCGGCTGTTAAGCTATTGGACCGATTTCAGTCGCGAGAAAGAATTATTTTTCTGCCAGATCGAAGCGCTCGAAACGGCTATCTACATCACCGAAGTCGCCCACAAATACGGCGACGCTTGGATAGAAAACATTCCCGCTTCCATTGCTGGCGTCACTCGCAAGGTTTGATATCGGGCGCCGCCGTTCTGTTTAGCAAGTTATGGATCGACTGAAAACGATTCAATTTCGAGCACCTGACAAACTTGAAGATTGGGCTTTGGGGCGTCACCTCCTACCTTTGCCTCATTGGCGAGGACGAACGGAAACGGATTCCTGTTACTTTAGCAATTCAATTCGCCCTGTATCCAAATCATATCGCGCGGCCACGATTTTGACTTTTCCTGACTGCGCCCGGGGCGCGATGATTGGGCCGCTAGATTCGAGTCGCCTGGCAACATCGAGCGCGTTTGCGCGCACAGCATTGTCGACCGGATCGACCGGTTTGCCTTTCGTCTCTTCAACCGCAGGCGAGATTGCTTTCAATACATCCGGAATATTCCCGGGCTCGTTCGCTCCAGCAACCGCAGCCGAGACCGCACCGCATCGTTGATGTCCGAGCACAACGATCAAAGGTGTCCCCAGATGTTCGACTGCATACTCGATGCTGCCCATAGCGACAGCATCGACCACTTCTCCCGCGGTGCGGACGACAAAGATATCGCCCAGTCCGACATCAAAGGTGAGTTCTGGCGGCACGCGCGAATCCGAGCAGCTCACGATCACCGCAAACGGTTTTTGATCCTTCGCCACTGCTTTGCGGCGCGCGACCAGGTTTTGACCTCGCGCAGCGTTCGACTTTCCCGCGACGAACTTCGCGTTTCCGTCCAACAACCGCTTGAGCGCATCGTCTGAAGTAACAGCGGCTGGCTCCTCCGCGAACAACGTGACGGCCATGCCAGCCGCAATAAGTGCGACGGTGGCGATGGCACGGCTGAGATTTTGTCTGTGTGTGGTTTTCATTATTGTGTTTCTCCGTTGGGTTATTGTCATAACGTTAGTTTGGGTAGAGTCTAAAAGAAATCGGCCTCCAAAGGAGGCCGATTCACTTAACCAGTCGGAGAGAAGTTGCGCGATATCTAGAAGTGGAACCGGACACCCGCGCCCACCAAGTGCTGTCCCAAATCGCGAGTCTGCCTGGTATCAACTTGGGAGCTTGTGTAGTCGAGGTAGTGGTATTCGATGAAGGTGCTGAACTTCGGCGTCCAATAGTAATCTGAGCCTGCGATGACCTGCCACGCGAAGTCTGCATGATCACGTCCTCCGCTGCCGCTAAAAGTGCCATGAGGGCCTCGAAACTCGGCACCCGCGGATTGCGCATAGTAAACGCCAAGCCCGGCGCCGGCATACGGCTGGAACCTCCCTGTGCCGAACCTCAAGAGGAAGTTCCCCATAAACGCGCCAGTGTTTATCCAGGTAGTACCGCTGCTGCTTCTCAGCGCAGCACCAGTGGGATCCCTGAACGTGAAGTCAGCGCCACCCCGAAAACCGTTGTAAAAGAAATCCCCTTCAATAGTCGGGCGAACCACGCCTGTGGGAAAGACGTAGCCAAGTTTGACGCCGCCGAAAAAGCCGACGTCATTTTTAGGTGAGACAGTGAGAGTATCTCCGAAATCATCCGTAAAAGTTCTGTCTCCGCCTCGGTCTTGATGAACATTCGCTCCCATGTCGATTGCTCCGTAAAAACCGACTCCGTAAAGTTCCGGCGGTGGCGGGGCAACTTGCTTGTATGCAACATCCTCCCCGGCCTGCAGCGAAGCGGTCACGCATCCGAGCAGGAGGGACGCTAAAATAGAGAATTTTTTCATAAACGCGCGATAACTCGTAAGGATAATCTGGTCAATGCAATTTCCTAACGTTTTTTCTGATAGATCGTATACAGCCGTCATTCAGCGACCACGCTTACACCCTCATCCATCCCGGTCGGGCCGAACAGGCGTCGCAGCTGGCGCCGTCGGCAAAGCAGGGCCTCAACTGGTGCCGTCATCGGAACAGGCATCTCAACTGGTGCCGCAGAAATCGTGAGGGTCTTACCCTCGTCAACGACCACCGCGTAAAGCTCAGCGAGCGAAAGCCGTCTCACCTTCAAAATTCGCCGCCCCGCATCGCTGTGGTTCAAAAGGCGATTCCGAAACGACAGATCGCTAGAACGCTCAGCGTCCCTCAGCCGCCATTTGTTGCTCGCCCGCGCTTGCAAAAGCGTTTCCAGGCCGCTCTGTGGCGCGGGAATCAACGGTTGCATGACAATGCATGACACTTTGCCTTCTCCAAACCGGTGGTTTCTTTCATTTCAGGCAAAATCGGGTGATCGCCGCAAAGTGCGTGTTTCACTCGTGTTTCTCCTCTGAAAACGGGGTGTGGCTAGGGGCGGAATCGAACCGCCGACACGTGGATTTTCAGTCCACTGCTCTGCCAACTGAGCTACCTAGCCGTTGAAGAACGACAATCGCAGACGAAAGCCGGGTGCTCACTATGCAAAATTCTGACTGCAGGGCAAGCACCCCGAATTGTAGCGGCGGTCTGTGACCGTCGCATCATTCGTCCCACGCTCATAGAGCGTCGCTACAAGAATTTTCGTGGTAATTCGACCGCGCTGCGCAAAAGGCGCAAATAATGATTCCGCGAAATCTCGATGCCGCCAAATTGTTGCAAATGCGGCGTAAGCCATTGCGTATCGAGGAGCACAAACTTTCTTGTGCGCAGACGCTCGACCAACGCGACAAGCGCAATCTTCGACGCATCGGTCACCCGATGAAACATCGATTCACCAAAAAATGCGCCACCGATAGCGACGCCGTAAAGGCCGCCAACGAGTTTGCCGCCGGCCCATGCTTCGACCGAATGCGCGTGACCAAGGTCGTGCAACCGCATGTAACTCTCGATAATTTCGCGATTGATCCAAGTGTCTTCGCGCTTGGCACAGGCGCGGATGACTTCCGAAAAGCGATTGTCGATCTTGATCTCGAAAACGCCTTTTCGCAGGACGCGGCGCAGCGCGTGCGGCACGTGAAATTCTTCCAGTGGCAAAATCGCGCGCGGGTCGGGAGAGAACCATTCGATTGAGTCTGCTTCCATCGCCATCGGGAAAACACCGAGACGATAGCCTTGCAGCAAAAGTTCCGGGTCAATCATCGAGAAAAGTTCGCGTTGTCCCGGCCAATTGTCATTCTTGCAATGGGCACTCTGCTTTTTAATATAAGCGGATGAAGCCCATCTTGATCCTGTTCGCGACAGTATGGGCCCTGATCTTGGGCGGCTGCGCCGATCCGCTCGAGCAAACAACTGTTCAGGATGTTGGGGAGCATTTCCAGCGCGGCGTCTCCGGCCAGGGACATTTGGTGCCGAACGATTCAGAGAACGATCAACCAGGCCGTCCATCCGCTTCGGAAACGCCGCCCGAATATCCGCCGCGCCCTTGAAATGGTGACGTCGCCCGCCCATTCGAAAATTTTCATCCTCGATTTCGGCTCGCAGTACACGCAAGTCATCGCCCGCCGTGTGCGGGAGCTGCAAGTTTATTCCGAGATTGTTCGCTTCGACATTGCGGCCGCTGAAATTGCGAAGTTGAAAGCAAACGGAATCATTCTCTCCGGCGGACCGGCCAGCGTTTACGACAAAGGCGCGCCGCATGTCGATCCGCAAATCTTTTCGTTAGGCATTCCGGTGCTGGGCATTTGCTACGGAATGCAATTGATGGCGCATCATCTGGGCGGCGAGGTGGAATTCAGTGCCCGGCGCGAGTATGGCCCCGGCATCCTGAACGTGACCAACGGTTCGCCATTGTTCGACGGAATGGGCGACCAACTTGATATCTGGAACAGCCACGGGGACAAAGTGACTGCCTTGCCCGACGGTTTCCGCGCCGCGGCGCGCACGGAGAATTCAAAGTTCGCCGCAATCGAAGACCCGAAGCGGGAGCTGTACGCGCTGCAATTTCATCCCGAGGTTTCGCACACGCCGCGCGGCAAGGAGATTCTGCAAAACTTTGTTTATCACATCTGCCACTGCGCAATGGATTGGACGATGGGCTCGTTCATCGAGGAGGCATGCGCACGCATTCGCGAGCAGGTCGGCGAGCAAAAGGTGGTGCTCGGCTTGAGCGGTGGCGTCGATTCGTCCGTCACGGCCGCGCTTTTGCACAAAGCGATCGGCGACCAGCTCACCTGCATTTTTGTGAACAATGGACTCCTCCGTTCGCGTGAGGAAGAAATGGTGCAGCGTGTCTTCGGCGAAAACTTTCATGTGCGGCTGAAATATGTGGATGCCGGCCAGCGATTCCTGAGCTTGCTCAAAGCCGTGACCGATCCCGAACAGAAACGAAAAATCATCGGCAACGAATTCATTGAAGTATTTCGGAGCGCGACCGAGGAATTGCTCGAGGAAGATCGCCAAAATGGCGCGCGTAAAAACGGCGGCTACAAGTTTCTCGCGCAAGGCACGCTGTATCCGGACGTGATCGAGAGCGTGTCAATCGACGGCAATCCCGCGCAAGTGATCAAGAGCCATCACAACGTGGGTGGCTTGCCGGATAAAATGCACTTCGCGCTCGTCGAACCGGTTCGTCAGTTATTCAAAGACGAGGTGCGACAGCTCGGATTGCAGCTCGGGTTGCCAAAAGAAATTGTTTATCGCCAGCCTTTCCCCGGACCTGGGCTGGCCGTGCGTATCCTCGGCGAAGTCACGCCTGAGCGATTGTCGATCTTGCGCGAAGCGGACACCATCGTCGTGAGCGAAATGGAATCCTCCGATTGGTATTACCGCGTTTGGCAGTCGTTCGCCGTGCTCTTGCCTGTTCGCTCCGTCGGCGTGATGGGCGATCAACGCACTTACGAAAACACCATCGTTCTTCGCATCGTCGAAAGTCAGGACGGTATGACCGCGGATTGGATGCGGCTTCCCTACGAGTTGCTTGCGCGCATCTCCAGCCGGATCAGCAATGAAGTCAAAGGCGTCAACCGCGTCTGTTACGATATCTCGAGCAAACCGCCGAGCACCATCGAGTGGGAATAGTTCAGCGAACGGAGGTCAGAGAATTGCGGATTTCGGATTGCTGATTGCGTCGCTCGAGAGAAATAATCCGGGCAATCTGTGAAATCTGCGGATGAACCAGCCAAGCCGCACGTTTCACAGAAACGCCTTACAAATTCACCGGCGCGACAACGTTTCCTGTTCGACACGGTGACACTGCTTCGTTATGCCTTCGATTGGCATGAACGCCGAGCGAGCTCGTCTTCAGGAAAACAATTCGTCCGAATGGCCATGGCATTTTTGGGGGCCGTATCTCGCCGAGCGCGCCTGGGGAACGGTGCGGGAGGATTACAGCGAGAATGGCGATGCCTGGAATTATTTTCCGCACGATCATGCCCGCTCCCGCGCGTATCGCTGGAACGAGGATGGACTGGGCGGAATCTGCGATCTCAAAGGCCGGCTTTGTTTCGCGTTCGCGTTTTGGAATGAGCGCGATCCGTTTCTCAAGGAGCGACTCTTTGGTGTGACCGGGCCACAAGGCAATCATGGCGAAGATGTAAAGGAAGTTTATTTCTACAGCGATGCGACGCCAACCCACAGTTACATGTCGACGCTGTACCGCTATCCGCAGATCGCGTTCCCGTACGAGGAACTCGTTAGGCAGAATACGACCCGCGGAAAACTCGATCCCGAGTTTGAACTTTGGGATACGAATGCGCTCGCGGACAATCGTTTCTTCGACATCGAGATCGAGTACGCGAAAGCGGAGCCCAACGATATTTTGATTCGAGCTACTGCGACGAATTGCGGGCCTCACCCTGCGACGTTGCACCTCCTGCCGACGATTTGGTTTCGCAACACCTGGAGCTGGGGACGCGACAAACGAAAACCGAATTTGCAAGAGCGCACGCCAAGCGATTCGAACATCGAGATTATCGAGGCGACTCACGAGGACCTCGGTACATATCGATTGTGTTGTGAACGCCCCGAGAAACTCCTCTTCACCGAAAATGAAAGCAATTTCGCCCGGCTTTGGGGCGTGCCGAATCCGACGCCGTTCGTGAAAGACTCAATCAACGACGCTGTCGTACAAGACAGACCCGAGATTGTGAATTCGAGCCAGGTGGGGACGAAAGCGGCGGCGCATTACAAATTCACGATTCCGCCTAACGAATCGCGCACGATTCGATTGCGTCTCACAAAGATCGATAATCAGAGACCGAGCGATCCGTTCGCGAAATTCGATAAGATTTTTCGCAAGCGACGCGAGGAAGCCGATGAATTTTATTCCGAGCTCGCGCCGTCGTCTTTAAACGAAGAGCACCGCGCCGTTCAGCGGCAAGCGCTCGCCGGCATGATGTGGAGCAAACAATTCTATCATTACATCGTCGAGCAATGGCTCGAGGGCGATCCGACGCAGCCGCCCCCGCCGAACGAGCGGAAATTCGGCCGCAACTCGGAGTGGCGTCACCTTCACAACGAGCGGGTCATGTCGATGCCGGACAAATGGGAATTTCCCTGGTACGCCTCGTGGGACCTCGCTTTTCATTGCATTCCCCTCGCCCTGGTCGATCCGCATTTCGCCAAGAGGCAACTCGATGTCATCGTGCGCGAATGGTACCAGCATCCGAACGGGCAAGTGCCGGCTTACGAATGGAATTTCAGTGACGTCAATCCGCCGGTGCTGGCGTGGGCGGCGTGGCGCGTTTTTCAAATCGAGCGGAAACAAACCGGCCAAGGCGATCGCGCATTTCTCGAAACGATTTTCCACAAAATGCTCATCGCCTTCACCTGGTGGGTGAATCGCAAGGACTCCGAAGACAAAAACATTTTCCAGGGCGGCTTTCTCGGGCTCGACAACATCGGCGTGTTCGATCGCAACGCCTCCTTCCCCGATGGCAGTCATCTCGAACAGAGCGACGGCACGAGTTGGATGGGAATGTTTTCGCTAAACCTGATGCGGATCGCGATCGAGCTCGCGCGCGAAAACCACGTTTACGAAAACATTGCGACGAAGTTTTTCGAACATTTCCTCGGCATCGCCGCGGCCATGAACAATGTCGGGGGCAGCGGAATCGGTCTTTGGAACGAGGAGGACGAGTTTTACTATGATGTCCTGCACACGCCGGGCGGGCGATATTTGCCGTTGAAGGTGCGATCGCTCGTGGGGCTCATGCCACTGCTCGCGGTGGAGACTGTTCAGTGGCAATTGATCGAAGCGTTGCCTGGTTTCAAAGCGCGGCTCGAATGGTATTTGGTTCATCGTCCGGATCTGGCCAACCTGGTCTCTCGCTGGCAGGAGCCGGGAATGCGTGAGCGCCGGCTCGTCGCACTCACGCGCGGTCATCGCATGAAATGCTTGCTACGGCGCATGCTCGATCCCGACGAATTTCTCAGCGATTACGGCGTGCGCTCCCTGAGCAAATTTCACAAAGACCATCCCTATGTCCTGACTGTGCGCGACGAAGAAAAAATCGTGAGCTACGAACCGGCCGAGTCGCAGACTGGTATCTTCGGCGGCAACTCAAATTGGCGCGGTCCGGTTTGGTTTCCGATCAATTATCTGCTCATCGAGTCACTCCAGCAATTTCATCATTACTATGGCGACGATTTCAAAGTGGAATGCCCGACAGGTTCCGGAATGTTTTTGAATTTGAACGAGATCGCCAATGAGCTTTCCAATCGACTGATTAAACTTTGGCTGCGCGTCGAAAATGGTGACCGGCCGTTCGCGCGCGCTTCGGGTAACGTAATCAACGGCGCGCAAGATCAACCCGCCTTCGCGGAGCTACGGCGTGGCGAGCATCGCTTTTGGTTTCACGAATATTTTCACGGCGACACCGGCGCCGGCCTTGGCGCATCACATCAAACCGGTTGGACCGGTCTGATCGCAAAACTCATTCAGCAACAAGGCGAATTCGGTACGATCATAGGGCGGGATTCGTAATCCGCCCGTGCTTGATGTCTTAACCGCGGATTTCCCAGAGCGGGTCAGCCGCAACCAAAGATTTAACCACGAATGAACACCAATGGACACTAACAACGGCGGCAATTTCGTGTTTATTCGTGTTCATTCGTGATTAGAAGTTTGTGTTTGGATTGGCGAACTTCAAAAAATCTTCGCAAGACGCGATGAATTTGGCCCATAGCAGTGCGGATAACGCAGATTTCTTTTGTTCTAGCGGCGGTCTGCGACCGTCGCAAAAATAATGCGACCCTCATAGGAGCGCCTGCAAGGAATCACCGGCGCATGATGTGAATGGCGAGAATGCGGCCCTGATGACGGGCGAGAAGATAATCGATGAAGTCGCCGATGATTGAGTTCGGTTTATTGCCAAGCTTTGTCACGACGCGGCAGATGAGCGTTCCACTGCGGCCGTGCCACTCGAGATTGATCGCGCCGTGCGCTTCGCGCGCGCTGTGAATTTTTGCCCAGCCATGGGACCGGCTCGGACGCATGTGCTCAGTCGGAATGAGCCCAAATTTTTGAAGCCTCGGATCGCTCATGATCTTTTCCCGGAGCGACCCGCGCCCGCTGGTAATGACCTGAATCACCGTTTGCATCGTCCATTCACAGTTCCGCCTAACGAGCCCAAATTACAAACGACAATT
>DATMPQ010000012.1:0-6785 GCA_035567015.1 Chthoniobacterales bacterium
AATCGCACAGAAGCTTTTCTGGCCGCCGGAATTCCGTGGCGAGATCCGGACGAATCGCCGGCAGAAGATGTCGATCTCGTGCGCGCTGGCAAGACATTGCTCGAAAAATGGGAGACGCAATATCTCCTCATCACATTGGGCGAACACGGCATGATGCTTTTCCAAAAAAACCAACCCCCGCATCACATTCCCACGAAAGCACGCCAGGTTTTCGATGTTTCGGGGGCGGGCGACACGGCCATCGCCCTGTTTACCCTGGCGCTCGCTTGCGACGCCACGCCGAGTGAAGCGGCCGAAATCGCCAATCACGGAAGCGCCGTAGTCGTGGGCAAGCTCGGAACGGCCACCGTGACGCGGGATGAATTAGTGGCAAGTTTCGAGCATGATTTCCAGTGACGAGAGGTCTCGCGCTGTCTTTCTCGACCGCGATGGCACCATCATCCACGACGCCGATTACTGTTCCGATCCGAAGCAAGTTCAGGTTTTCGAGGGCGTGCCGGAAGCATTGCGCCGTCTCAAAGGAAAAGGTTACAAGCTCATCGTTATTACTAATCAAAGCGGAATAGGTCGCGGCTTTTTCACGCTTGAGCAATACCGCGCCGTCCAAGCGGAAGTCTTGCGTCAGCTTGGCCCCGATTTGATCGATGCCACTTATTTTTGTCCGGACATTCCCGAGCGCCCATCCAAACGCCGCAAACCTGCGCCCGGCATGGTTTTGGAAGCGGCGCGCGATCACCATGTCGACCTTGCGCGGTCGTTTTTCATCGGAGACAAAGAGATTGACGCCGAATGCGGGCGCAACGCTAGCGTGCGCAGCATCCGCGTGCGCACCGGTTTCGATAAAATGACCGATGGTAGCCGCGCGGATTGGGTCGCGGAAGATTTGCCAGCCGCCGCAAATTTAATTGTCGATCTTACAAATGAATAAAGCGGTCGGAATTATTCCGGCTCGTTGGGCTTCGACCCGTTTTCCCGGAAAGTCACTGCATTTGATCGCAGGCAAACCACTGCTTCGTCATGTCTGGGAACGCTGCTGCCGCGCGACAAAATTGGATTCGGTAATCATCGCGACTGACGATATGCGTATCGCAAACGCCGCTTTTGATTGGGGCGCGGAGGTCGCGCTGACTTCACCCAAGCATGCCAGTGGCACCGACCGCATTGCTGAAGTTGTCTGTCGTTCAAAGGTGTTCGCGTTCATAATTAACATCCAGGGCGATGAGCCGCTGGTTGATCCACGGTTGATCGACAAGCTGGTCGAGAAACTGCAACGCGACGGCAAAATCGACATTGTCACTGCGGCACATCCGTTTTCGAATGCCGCCGAAGCATCCTCACCGCATCAGGTAAAGGTGACTGTCGATCTTGGCGGCAACGCGCTCTACTTTTCGCGTTTCGCTATCCCCTTCCCTCGCGATCGATCCGTGCCGGTTAAGTATCTGCGCCATCAGGGCATTTACGGTTTTCGGCGCAAGACGCTCCTCCAATTTGTGAAATGGAAACCGACGCCGCTGGAGCGGGCTGAATCGCTCGAGCAATTGCGCGCTCTGGAAAATGGTGTAAAGGTTCATGTGCTCGTCACGAAACATGGATCGCCTGGCGTGGACACGCCGCAGGACGCAATCGCGCTGGAGCAGAAACTCGCTCGCGCAAAGCGAAGGAGCATCGCTCGATGAAGTACATTTTCGTCACCGGCGGCGTGGTGAGTTCGTTAGGCAAGGGCCTGGCCGCGGCTTCGCTCGGCACGTTGCTTGAGCTGCGCGGTTTGCGTGTTGTCTTCCAAAAATTCGACCCGTATCTCAACGTCGATCCAGGAACGATGAATCCATTTCAGCACGGCGAAGTTTACGTGCTCAACGATGGAGCGGAGACCGATCTCGACCTCGGCCATTACGAGCGCTTCACCAATTGCGTCCTCTCGCGCCACAACAATCTCACCAGCGGCCAGGTTTACGAAAGCGTCATCTTAAAAGAACGCCGGGGCGATTATCTCGGCAAGACCGTGCAGGTGATTCCGCACGTTACCGACGTAATCAAAGACCGCATTCGCGAGCTTTCCGACGAAAGCAAATACGACGTCGTCATCACCGAAATCGGTGGAACGGCCGGCGACATCGAAGGCCTGCCTTTTCTCGAAGCCATCCGGCAATTCATTCTCGAAGTCGGCCCGCAAAACGTCGTGAACATTCACGTCACGCTCGTGCCATACATTAAGGCGGCGGCCGAATTAAAAACGAAACCGACGCAGCAAAGCGTCGCGAAGTTGCGCGAAATCGGTTTGCAACCCCAGGTGCTGATCTGCCGCACGGAGAGAGCGCTTGATCGCGAGGTGCGACAGAAATTGTCGATGTTTTGCAGCGTCTCTGAGAAAGCGGTGATCGAAGCGCGCGATGTCGAACGCACTGTTTACAAATACCCGTTAATGTTGCACGCCGAAGGACTCGACCAACTGGTTTGCGATCTGTTGCATCTCAAGACGCCCGAACCGGATCTCACAAACTGGCGAAAATTTGTTGAGCAAGTCATCAGTCCGAAAAAACAGGTGACAATTGCAGTTGTCGGCAAATACATCGACTTGCAGGACGCTTACAAAAGTATTTACGAATCCCTTACCCACGCAGCGGCAAGCCAGGATTGCGGGATTAACTTAAAACTGGTGGATGCTGAAACGCTCCAAGACGGCGTCGATGGGAAACTCAAAGATGTGGTCGGCGTTTTGATTCCCGGTGGCTTTGGCGAGCGTGGTGTCGAGGGAAAAATTAAAGCGGCACGCTTTGCTCGCGAACACAAGGTCCCTTACCTCGGCCTGTGTCTCGGCATGCAGGTCGCGACGATCGAGTTTGCGCGCAATGTCTGCGGACTCGAGGGCGCAAACAGTACCGAGTTCGATAAGGACGCAAAAGACCCGGTCATCTCATTGCTCGAGGAACAACACGGCGTGAGCAACAAAGGCGCAAGCATGCGGCTCGGCACGTGGCCGACGAAAATTGCAACAGGCACACTGGCGGAGACAATTTATGGCAGTAACGAGGTGCTCGAACGCCACCGGCACCGTTACGAGTTCAACATGAAATATCGCGACCAGATGAGCGAAAAAGGGTTCATGATTTCGGGCACGTCGCCAGACGGCGCGCTGGCCGAGCTCGTCGAACTGCGGGATCACCCTTACTTTGTCGGTTGCCAATATCATCCCGAATTTCAGAGTAAGCCGAACAAACCACACCCGCTTTTCAAAGGTTTCATCCAGGCCTGTCTAGTGCGTCAAGCGACCCGTGAGACGCGCGCCGCAACCGGTCCATTATCGCTGCCCCGAGTCCCCGGTCAGGAACTGGCTCTGCAACGATAAGATCGACATCGAGCGCGTCGAGCTCCCGCAAATGGCTAAATAAATTCGCAGCTCCTTCGCGGAGATCTTTGCGCTCGCTCAAATTTCGAATTGCGATGAAACGTTCGTCATTTTCAATTGCGTTCCATGCCAGCAACGCACAATGCTGATTTGGTTTGGGCGAAAACGAATCGAAATCTTTCACGAGGCGCAGCGGCGTTTTCGGCGCGTAGTGTGATGGGAGTTGTCCTGGGACAAAGACTTTTTCCGCCGGAGCGGCAATTTCGATCTTTCCAAATTCGGACAGTTGCTCTGCGCTAATTGGACCGCGGCGCAAGATGTCGATCTTGCCAGTGCGAATGGCGACAATCGTCGATTCAATGCCATACTTAGCTGGTCCAGCATCGACGACCAGTGGAATGCGACCGTCCAGTTCGTCCTGAACATGTTGCGCAGTAGTCGGGCTGATTCGACCAAAGCGATTTGCGCTTGGGGCGGCGAGCGGTTTTCCGAATACGCGCACGACTTCGGCAAAAACCGGATGTGCACTCATTCGAACTGCGACCGTGTCCAAGCCCGAAGTCACAATTTCGGGAACAATTTCCCTCCTCGGTAAAACCATTGTAAACGGACCGGGCCAAAACTTCTCCACTAGTTTCAAAATCAATTGTTGATCTTTCGCGGGAAGATCGACAATTTTCTTCAGCCAAGCGCGATCGGGCAAATGAACGATCAGCGGATCGAATCGTGGCCGCTCCTTTGCTTCGAAAATCTTTGCTATGGCGAGCGGATTGAGCGCGTCAGCAGCGAGGCCGTAAACTGTTTCTGTAGGTAAGCCGACGATTTCGCCCGCATGCAGAAGCGTTACCGCCTCGGCGCAATCGAGGGAGGAAACGATTTTCGTTTTCACTTTGGCACTCGCTGAGCGAGCACCGCATCGGTTTGCTTTTTCCGAAATGCTTCCAGTTTTTTGCGAACCTTATCGTCCGAGATTGCGAGAATGCTGGCCGCGAGCAGCCCAGCGTTTTTGGCGCCGGATGCGCCAATCGCGAGTGTGCCGACGGGGACCCCTCCCGGCATCTGTGCGATGGAAAGAAGCGAATCGAGTCCTTGCAGTGCCTTGGATTGAATCGGCACGCCTAGCACTGGCAACCAACTATGGGCAGCGATGACCCCCGCCAGGTGCGCGGCGCCGCCCGCCCCGGCGATAATCACGCGCAATCCGCGATTTGCTGCTTTGCGGGCAAAATCGGCGGTCGCATCAGGGGTGCGATGTGCTGAAAGAATCTTGTGTTCGTTAGGCACACCAAGTTCATCGAGCATTTCAACGGAATGGCGCATCGTTTCCCAATCCGATTTGCTGCCCATAACAATGGCGACAAGCGGCGAAGATTTCGGCGCAGTCATAAGCCGATTGTAGCGCGTTTTCGCGAACCCCGAAAGCATTTGCACTGGCGCAGACGCGCTACAAAAGATGTCGATCTTTTCATTGTCGATCTTTAATCGCATATTATCGCATGACGTCGAGATCGATTGTCCTCATCGGAATGATGGGCGCAGGCAAATCGTCAGTTGGGCGTTGTCTTCAACGGCGGACGGGACTTGCCCGTTGCGACACAGATGAGATCGTTTCGTCGAAATTCGGGCTGTCGATTTCGGAAATTTTTTCCACGCATGGTGAGGGGCGATTTCGCGAAGTGGAAGCCCAAGTGCTAGTTGAATTAGCCGCAGGCGAAGCGACGATCATCGTGACAGGTGGCGGAATTGTGCTGCGTAACGAAAATGTCGATCTTTTGAAACAACTGGGAACAATCGTCTGGCTCGATGCGGACGAAGAAACGCTTTTCGAAAGAGCATCGCGTAGAAGCAATCGGCCATTGCTACAAACGGAAGATCCGCGCACTACATTCTCGGAAATGTTGTGCGCGCGCGCGCCCCTTTATGCGAAGGTTGCAGATATTCGCATCGATACGTCGGCGCTAACGCATGATGAAGTTGCAGACGTAATTTTGAGAAAGGTTGAAGAGTTAGTCACGACGCGAAAATGATCTCCTCTAATATCGATAATGTGGGCTCGGCGATTTCGAAGGCGAAATTGAAGACGCAGTTTATCGCGTTTGCGCGTGAGCTTGGTTTTGATTCATGCCGTGTCACAGCGTGCGCTCCGCCGATTCATGCAGAGGAGTTCCGTGATTGGCTGAAAGAGGGCGCGGCGGCTGAGATGAGCTACATGGAACGCGGCGAAGAGAAACGCCGCGATCCGCAAAAAGTTTTGCCGGGCGGACGCTCGATCATTGTCTTGGCACTGAATTATTTTCAAGGCGCTGTAGCCGACAAGGCTGTCCCCACAGAAAGAGGAACGCGCGCGCGCATCGCGCGTTACGCCTGGGGCGACGATTATCATGATGTGATCGCAGCCAAGCTGGATGAGATCGACAATTTCTTGCGCGGATTCGGCGGCACGCAAAAATGTTACGTAGACACAGGTCCGATTTTGGAACGTGATCATGCGGCGCGAGCCGGCATTGGGTGGCATGGCAAAAGCACGATGCTGATCGACGAACGGCTCGGGACCTGGTTTTTCCTCGCGGAAATTTTGACGACGCTCGAGCTGTCACCCGATCCTCCGGCGCGGGATCGTTGCGGCAAATGCGAACGTTGCATCAATGCGTGTCCAACGGGCGCGATTACTGCGCCGCATCGACTCGATGCGCGGCGCTGCATCTCTT
This sequence comes from Chthoniobacterales bacterium, assembly GCA_035567015.1. GTDB lineage: Bacteria > Verrucomicrobiota > Verrucomicrobiia > Chthoniobacterales > UBA10450 > AV133. The sequence goes on from DATMPQ010000012.1 coordinate 6,055, forward strand.
ACCTCACGATTGAGCTCAAAGGCTCAATTCCCCTGGAGTTCCGGCCGGTGATTGGCAATCGCATTTTCGGTTGTGACGATTGCCTCGACGTGTGTCCATGGAACCGATTCGCGAAGGTTTCGCGCGAGAGCGCGTTCACGGCGCAAAGATCGACGATTGGCATAGCGCTGCGCGATTACTTGAACTTGAGCGACGCAGAGTTTCGAAATCTATTTCGCAATTCACCGATCAAACGGATCAAGCGACGCGGGTTCCTACGCAATGTCTGTGTGGCGTTGGGCAATGTCGGCACCGTGGAAGACTTGGCTGCGCTTGAACGAGCGGCTGCTGACCCGGAACCATTGATTGCCGAGCACGCGGCATGGGCCATCAAGCGGATTTACGAACGTTGCGCACTGGAGACAGCCAAGATTCGTTGAATCCAGCGGCCTGTTTCCTGCATCCAAGTGTCGATGTTCATGAACCGTTTTGCTTTGTGAAGGTCTAAAGTGAGATAGTTTCTGACGCTTCCCTCACCTCCCGAAACCTTTATGCACCAAAGCTTAACCAGCCCGCAAGTTGCGCCGCAGGTTGTGCGGAGACACCGCGCCCGTCGCAAGCGCTACATCATTTTCGGGTCAATCGGACTGATCCTGCTCGGGATCATTGTTTCTTTCATCCTGTCGAAGCGCGAGAAGCCGATTCCGGTGACGACTGAAAAGGCGGTGCGCAAGACCATCCTGCAAACCGTT
>DATMPQ010000013.1:0-5248 GCA_035567015.1 Chthoniobacterales bacterium
CGGCGATCCGCGATTCGAGGTGCTCGCCGAGAAGATTGTTCCGGCCCGCGAATTCACGGGTGGCGCTGCCGCAAAGAAATGAACTGGCGTAATTTCTTCGTCGAGCTGAAGCGGCGCAACGTTTACAAGGTGGCGGTCGCGTATGGCGTTGTCGCGTGGCTCCTCGTTCAGGTCGCGACGCAGGTGTTTCCTTTCCTGGAAATTCCGAACTGGGTTGTGCGCATGGTCATCGCGCTCGTTGTGATCGGATTTCCGATTGCTCTGGTGATCGCCTGGGCCTTCGAGCTTACGCCGGAAGGAATCAAGCGCACGGAAGATGTCGATCTTCCCGCCGGGAGCGATTCGAAAAAGCGGACCTGGATCTATATCGCTGTGATTGGAGCCGCGTTTTCCATTGGATTGTTCTTTATCGGCCGCTACACGGCGCGGAACAGCAGTAGCAGTGCGTCTTCCAGCGAATTTCCGGCAAAATCGATCGCTGTTCTGCCGCTGTTGAATGAAAGCGGAGACCCGAAGGACGAATATTTTTCCGATGGACTGTCGGAAGAATTGATCTCAGCCCTGGCGCAAATCAAAAATCTCAAGGTTATTGGCCGCAGTTCTTCATTTCGTTTCAAGGACAGAAAAGAGGAGACCAAAACGATCGGCGAAAAGCTGGGCGTGGCCACGTTGCTTGAGGGCACGGTGCGCAAACAAGGCGAGCGGGTGCGAATCGTTGCTGAACTAGTCAATGCCGCAGACGGGATCGAGCTTTGGACGCGAACGTTCGATCGTGAACTGAAGGACATCTTCGCTGTCCAGCAGGAAATCGCTGCGGCTGTGGCTTCGTCACTGAAAGTAACTCTGCTTGGTTCCGATGAGCGATCGTCCACCAAGCCGCCGACGGGAAACACGGAAGCGCATAACGCTTATCTGCTGGGTCACTATCATCGCCAGCGAGGCAATCTCGAAGATTATCGCAAAGCTGTCGGCTACTTCGATGAGGCGATTCGGCTCGACCCTGATTATGCTTTGGCTTACGCAGAGCGTTCCGAAGCGTTCACTCTGATTGGAGATTTCAGCGGCCACGGCAAGACCGAGTGGCCAAAAGCGCGCAACGACGCGGAGAAGGCAGTCGCAATCGCGCCAGCGCTGGCCGAGGCGCATGCCGCCCTCGGCTGGGTTCGCTTTTTTGTCGAGTGGAAATTTGCCGAGGGCCTGAGCGAACTAAGACGCGCCAAGGAACTTTCACCCGCGAATCCGACCGCCAACGATCTGCTGGCGCGAGTTACTGTTTATCTGGGTGAACTTGATAAGGCCGAGAAACAGGCTCGGCAGGCGGTGGAGTTGGACCCGCTTGCGTTTGCGGCGCAACACAACCTCGCGCGTGTTCTTTGGTTTGACGGCAAACTCGATGAGGCGGACGCGATTGCCCGCAAAGCAGCAGAGTTGCAGCCGGCCGCTGCTGCCAGTCATCGCTGGCAGGTGCTGGTTGCTGTCCAGCGCGGTGACGGCGAGATGGCGTTGCGCGAAGCGCAACTGGAGCCCGACCCAGGCTATCGCCGTTTCGAACTCGCCCTCGCGCAGCATGTGCGCGGAGATCGAGCGGCGGCAGACGCGGCGTTATCCGATCTCATCGCCAACGGCCGGGATCAACTGGCCTATCAAATTGGCGAGGTTTACGCGGTGCGCGGCGAGAAAGAGAAGGCTTTCGAGTGGTTGCAAATTTCGTTCGATACTCACGACACGGGCACGCTTGGTCTTTTGGGTGATCCGCTCTTGCGCGGTCTGCGCGACGATCCGCGCTACAAAGCGTTGGTCGCAAAGATGAATTTTCCGACAACGTCATGAACACGCGCGAGCGGGAGCTGCGCGGGCAGGCGGGTCCGAGCCGGACTGGTGCGACCCCGAAAGCTTTCGGGGGAGTGACCAATCCTAAGGATGCAAATTTCGATGATATCGAGTATTTCTTGGCGCTTGAAGCGAAGCCCCACGGTGACCCTATGAACCGCAACTTCTTTGCCGAGCTGAAGCGGCGAAACGTTTACAAAGTTGCGGTCGCCTACATTGTCGCAGGTTGGGCGCTTTCTCAGGGTATCGCGCAGGTTTTTCCGGTCTTCGACATTCCGAACTGGGTCATTCGTTCGATTGTCGTGCTCATCATAATCGGTTTGCCGATTGCTCTGGTGCTGGCCTGGATGTTCGAGCTGACGCCGCAGGGAATTAAGCGCACCGAAACGGCCGATGCCATGCCGACCGTCTTGCAACAGAAAAAGCACACGTGGATTTATGTGGTTGTTATCGGCGCGCTTCTATCAATCGGATTATTTTTTCTCGGACGCTATACGGCTGGGAATAAGCTGGAGAGCGGACGGCCTCCCGCAGCCGCGGGATCCCTACCAGAGAAATCGATCGCGGTGCTGCCGTTCGACAATCTCAGTCGCGATCCCGACAATGCTTTCTTCGCTGAAGGCGTGCAGGATGAAATACTGACAAGGCTGGCGAAAGTCGCTGATTTGAAAGTCATTTCGCGCACATCGACGCAACATTTCAAAAGCGCGCCGGAAGATTTGCGCGACATCGCAAAGAAGCTTGGCGTCACAAACATTCTCGAAGGCAGCGTGCAGAAAGCCAGCGACCAGGTGCGGGTGAATGTGCAGCTGATCAACGCTATGACCGACGCGCATCTTTGGGCCGATACATACGATCGAAAACTCACCGACATATTTGCGGTCGAAAGCGAGATTGCGAAAACGATTGCCGACACATTACAGGCAAAACTGACCGGTGCGGAGAAAAGCTCGATTGCTAAAGCGCCGACCGCGAATCCGGAAGCGTACGAACTTTATCTCAAAGGCCGGTTCTTTTGGAATAAGCGGACTGGCACGGATCTACGCAAAGCGATCGACTATTTCGATCAAGCCATCGCGAAAGATCCGAATTACGCTCTGGCTTATGTCGGCCTGGCCGATTCCTATCTGCTTCTTTCCTCATACGCCGCTGTTTCTCCCGGGGAATCACTTCCGCCGGCAAGATCAGCCCTGAAAAAAGCGCTCGAGCTCGACGATTCATTGGCCGAAGCCCACGCTTCTTTTGGGTTGCTGGCTACCCTTGAACTCGATCTCCATCGCGCGCTGGACGAGCTAAAGCGTGCTGTGGACTTGAAGCTAAATTATGCGACCGCGCATCACTGGCTTGCCCTGGCGCACATGACACTCGCGCAATTTGATCCGGCCATCTCAGAAGCAAAACGCGCGATCGAGCTCGATCCACTCTCTTTGATCATTAATGCAGACACCAGTTGGATTTATTTCAGTGCCCGCCGCTACGATGAAGCCGAGGCACAGGTTCGCAAGACACTGGAAATCGATCCCCAGTTTTTTCTGGCGCATTACTATTTGGGTGAGGTTCTTCAATTCAAGGGACGCTTGAGCGAAGTGATCGGTGAATTTCAAAAAGCGTTCGAGTTAAACAACGATCCCTACTCGCTCGCCATGCTCGGTCAGATCTACGCGCGCAATGGACAGAGGGATGAAGCGCAAAAGATTCTCGCTCGGCTAAATGAGGAAGCGAAGTCGCATTACGTCCCGCCTTACGCTTTAGCGCTGGTTCAGATAGCTTTGGGTGACAAAGATCGTGCGATCGAGGAGCTCGAACATGCCTACCAGGAACATGAGACCAACTACCTTTTTGCCATAAAAGTTGATCCAATGCTCGACGATCTGCGCGGCGATCCGCGCTTCGACGCACTCGTGCGAAAGATTACCGGTGGGAAATAGGGCAGGCCCAGTACGCAATCCGACAATTGCGTACCGAGGCCCTTTCAGTCTCTCAACAATCAACTCTCAACCATCAACCTTCTTCGGATTTTCTACTCCTTGTCGTAAACGACTTTGGCTTTGAATTTCTTCCCATCCGCGCCGGTGCCACTCATGTTAAGGGTGCGCGATTTGCCATCCGCCGCGACGGTGCTTTTGCCATTCCACGACATTTTCCCGCCCTTCATCGCGGTAATATCGTAGGTCCGATCATTCACCATTTTGTAGGCCATCGCGTCCCACGCAAGGTTCCCCTTTACTTTATAGGCTTTGCCGTCGGTCTTGCCCATCCAGACGCCGTGCGTCGGTTTACCATCCTTGTCGACGCCATCCACGGTCACTTGCATTTGATCCTTCTTTTCGGCGTACTGGACAGTGTTAGTCTTGCCCATTCCCGGCGCGACCTTCGACTTCGCCTCATTGACCTTCCATGTTCCAACGTGCGCGTTAGCTGCAAAACAAGCTGGTGTCCCCAAAAACGACAGGGCCACAGCCGCTACTGCAATTTGAGTTTTTATCATGCGGCGATTCCGGCAGAAACGCCGTGAGCCGTCAATGTCAATTTGAGCGCGGAGCGTGAGCCGGGAAGCCCGCACGTTATTTCGGTTTTTCAGGGTTTTGCCTTCGATTAAAACATTGATGCCACGTTCGATTCCGGGCTCGGTGGGCCATGAAAACAAAACCGTTATCGGTTGCGCCTGCCGAGAAAAAATAGGTGCGAACCGCACTTGCAGTCTATTAACAGAAGGCAACCAAGAGAACGAAGCTTTGTCCCTTATTTAGGAGCCCCGTAAGTCTTTGTTTCCTTCGTTATCTTTTGTTCAAAAAAGAGCGTTTATTCGATTCAAGCGTGCACGCAGGACCAGAGACCAAGGCGATGCCTGAGCAATCGCTGCTCTCTCATCGTCCGGCCAATCATTGCGAACGGAGATTGACGGCCCAATCATTGGCTCGCTAAAAGGGGGACACATGCCAATCACTGCCTTTAGCAGTTTTACCGACGGCCTCGAGCCGAATCGACGGAGTCGTGAACACTTCATTACCAACATCAACCTGGAAGATGACCGTCTCTGGGTTCCTTATGCGAATGGTGTCTGGTTCCAGCCCTGTTGCTTCAACGTCACATCTGGAGGATTCAGCGTCATTCTGAAAGGTCTCCCCGGCTCCATGGTCGGAACCCACTACCATGTTGGCACCGTTCATGGCTATACGATGCGTGGTCACTGGCGATACCTGGAGCATGACTGGATTGCAAAGCCCGGAACATACATCTACGAACCCGCCGGCGAGGCTCACACGCTGGTGATCACCGAGGACTCACCAGAGCCTATGATGACGCTGTTCGTAGTTGGAGGCGGCCTCATCTATCTGGACGAGGCAGTGAATGGTAGCTTTGCCGCCTACGAGGACGGATTCACTCTTCTCGAACTGACGCGGAAGTACTATCGCGA
>DATMPQ010000014.1:0-2736 GCA_035567015.1 Chthoniobacterales bacterium
CGATCGAGAAACCGCTGCGCATTCACGGGGTGAGTCCAGCGGCAGACATGTTCCCAAAGACTCTGGACCACGTCGAAGGAAAGCAGTTTTCGGAATTTTTGAGAAGATCGCACCCGGGAAATGATGCAGCTAACTGTGGAACAGACAAGTTTTTGAGCGGGAATAGAATCATCCACTGCGTGCCCGGGGGACAACGCTTGAGTCGTTGATGCTATGAACGATGAAGCATCTGGCGCTTTAACGATTTACCGTTCAACGCTTCAGCGTCCGAGACCGATATCGACGCTGATCAGGCCGGTGGAACCTTTACGAGTCATGAAGCCGCTTGCCCAGCCATTACCGGGATAGAAGTATTGCTCGTAACGCCACAGCATCTCCAATTTTGCCCCGGAAGGCTTGTTCCAAAGAAGCCGGTAATAGATGTGCCGTTTCCACGATGGGGACTGACCCGTCATAAAATTGAAATCGAATGGAGTCGGCCAATTGAGAACACTGCGCCGAATTGTGAGCGAGGCATCATCGCCCGCTTGCAGCGTGGCTGCGAGATGATCGTCGGCACTATCCGCTGGGGAGCTCAACGGACCGAAAGCGAAAACTTTTCCGCCGGCTGCCAGAGCAAGCTGATCATCTTTGGTCGTTCCAATGTTGGGAGTGAGACCATTCGTTTCATTCAGACTCAACGCGAGGTCGTTGATGCGAAGAACGCCACCTGTTCCGCTGCCCTCGTAAGCGATTGAATCAATCCGTGTTGAAGTGGTTTCAATGGTCCCGAATCGATCCATGAACAATGAGAGCTGACGCCCGCCAAAAATCCATGTCGCTGCGCCCGCGGCGATGCAGACGATGAAAATCACAAGCGTGATCAGAATTCTTCGCATATTTCGCCGTTCTTAACCGCGGATTACGCTGATATCGCGGATAAGAAAAGCAACGATTCGTATCACTTGGCGAGGTTCAATCTGAACGCCTGTTCACTGATCCCTGAACACTCCCTCTTCTTCATCCGTGTCCATCCGCGTAATCCGCGGTCAATTAATTCTCCGCTTTCTTCCTCTGAATAATTCCTTCACTTGCTCCTCGAGAATCTCGAGGGGCAAGGCGCCATTCTTAAGCAAGGCGTCGTGGAATTCGCGCTGATCAAATTTCGTTCCCAGTTCCTGCTCGGCCCGTGCGCGTAATTCTTGAATCTTCAACATTCCCACCTTGTAAGCGCAGGCTTGGGCGGGCGAGACGATGTAGCGTTCGATCTCCGCAGTCACTTCCTTTTCGCCCATGCCGGTCTTTTCGCGCATGTAAGCGATGGCTTGCTCGCGCGTCCAGCGTTTGGCATGAATGCCGGTGTCCACGACGAGGCGCACGGCGCGGAAAAGCTCCGCCTGTAAGCGGCCGAGATCGCCGAAAGGATCGCTGTCGTACCAACCGACTTTCTTTGCCAGCCATTCGCAGTAGAGCGCCCAGCCTTCCGAGTACGCAGTGAAAGGAATGACCTTCCGGAATTGCGGGAGACCTTTCAATTCCTGCGCGGTGGAAATTTGCCAGTGATGTCCGGGAACTCCTTCATGATAAGCCAGGGTCGGCATACTCCACTTCGGGAGCTCGCGCATATCGCGGAAGTTCGCATAAAAAATGCCGGGCCGTGTGCCGTCCATCGATGGGCCCTCGTAGTACGCGCCCGGCGCGGTCGCCTCCTTGAATTGCGGCACGCGCCGCACTTCCAACTTTGCCCGAGGTGCGGTCAGGAATAATCGCTTGGAGCGTTCCGTCGCCTCGGTGATCAGTCCCGTGTATTCGGCCGTGGCATCGGCGCGGCCCTTGTCATCGTTGGGAAAAAGGAAACGCGGGTCCTTAGCCAGGTTTTCCATCGATTGGCCGATCGGTTGGCCGGCAAATCCGTTTGCGTCGAGGATGGCGCGCATCTCGCCCTCGATTCGCGCCACTTCGCGCAGCCCGAGCTCGTGGACTTCATCTGGTTTCAGCGAGGTGGTTGTGTTCTCGCGGAGAAGATAGGCGTAGTAAGCGTCGCCATCGGGCAATTTCCACACGCCGTCATCAGTCGTCGTTTTCGGCAAGATTCCTCGGAAATAATCGATCAGTTTCTGGTAAGCCGGGTAAACTCTTCCAGTTACCGCCGCTTCCACACGCGTTTGAAAATCCGCGCGCTGGAGCGCGGTTAAGGTAGCGATCTTGGCCGCCCGGCTCTTGAACGAAGTTGCGAGAATATTTTCCGACGCCGGTTTGGCGATGAAATCGGTCATTTCCTTGAGCACTTCCTCGACGACGAAGCGCGGCGGCAAAATTTGTTTTTGCTCGCGCATTTTGAGGCTCTCAAGTAATTGGTCGAACTTCGTGGGGAGCGCGTCGAGCCGCATCAGGTAATAATCGCAATCGCGCTTCGTCAGCAGTCGATGCGTGTTCGCCATGAAGGAGGGGAATTGGTTCTGCACTCCGAATAGCTGGTTCACCGGATAGTTGTGCCACTGATATTTCTCACCTTCGACCTGGCGTTCTAGGAACCACTCCAGCACATGGGTGGAAAGGCGTTGCGAGGGCGATTGTCGATCCAACGGATAAGCGCGCAAATCGGCCAGATCCCGTCTCCATCGCTCGAAGACCTTCTGTTGATGCGCAGGCGATTCATCGCTCAGTTTCCCGTTATGACTCGTAAATCCGAATTGTTCGACGAGTCCAAGCGAGGAAAGCAGCTCCGGTTCGTCGAAGAGGACTTGAACGAAAACC
>DATMPQ010000015.1:0-12167 GCA_035567015.1 Chthoniobacterales bacterium
GCGCGGCCGGGCCATGAACCGGCCAGGACCCAATGGCTCATCCTCGCCATAATAAAGATCGATTTGCCATCGACGGAGTCCGCCGCCCGTATCGACAATCTTCCATCGCGTGCTGCCAAAAATTTCGCGCACGGTGGAAGATGGCGTTTCAATAATTACGCCGTGAGGCAAGCCGCTTTGACCCGGTTTTGTTGCCGCCGACAAATGCGCCACGAGACTGCCCCCGCCGCCTGTTGGCTCCGAGGCAAAAGCAAACGAATTTCCGCCATTATACCGAATGTAATTGCGCCCATTCACCGGTGTAATTATCCGGCCGAAACCTTCTTTTCTAACGGCGCGCAGAAAATCCCGGGGATAGGTGTGGCCGTGTAATCCAGGTTTCTTCACCGGTGTCGCGTCAAATCCGCGCTCGAAAGTGAAACCAGATTCTATTGGCGTGTAGTAAAGCGTGCAGACAACAAAGTACTGGCCGTTGTGACCCTGCGGGCGGCGCGCGAGTTTTTCATTTTCCCGCGCCAGACGTTGAACAACTTCCGGCCACGGAATGTCGGCGCGAAGGGGCGCCAAAATCGACAGTGAGCTTGTCGCGACGACGCCGAGGATCAATCGTCGAAGAAATCCGCGATCGGTCCGCCGAGCAAAATCTCGATCGGCAGTTTCTCGAACTCGTATTCGTAAGGCGGTTGCTTCCATTGGAATTGGTCGGGGTAAATCTGGCGAATGCATTTGATAATTTCCACGCCGGTCTTGAAAGGCAGAAAGCTGTTGCGCTCGACCACGTGGAGTTGTGCGCCGCCGCAAAGTTCTCCAGCGAATTTGTGAAAGGTCGGCTGAAAATAATTTTCACGAAAATAAACGCCGGGCAATCGCAGCTCATTGAGTTCGCGACAAAGATTTGTGGCGTCGATGAACGGCGCGCCGAACATTTCGAATGGGCGCGTCGTCCCGCGGCCTTCGGAAATATTGGTGCCTTCGAGTAAGCACATGCCGGGATAAACAGCGGCTGAATCGAGCGTCGGCATGTTCGGCGACGGCATTACCCAGGGCAAACCGGTTTGATCAAACCACATCGCGCGCTCCCAATTGTTCATAGGCAGGATCGACAATCGACATTCGGGGAAAGCTTCATCACGAAACTGAGTGGCCAATTCACCAATCGTGCGACCGTGTCGAACTGAAATAGGGTGCATCCCGACGAATGATTTGTAATTCGGATCGAGCAGCGGCCCCTCGGTCGTTAGGCCATTGATCGGATTTGGCCGGTCAAGAGCGACGACGGTCACATCGTGCTTTTCACAGGCGCGCAGGCAAAGATAAAGCGTCCAGATAAACGTGTAGTAGCGCGCGCCGATGTCTTGAAGATCGACAACCAAAACATCGATGTCTTTCAGCATTTCGGGCGTCGGCTCGCGATATTCGCCGTAAAGGCTGTAAACCGGAATGCCGAGGCGCTGATGCTCATAGCTTTGCCATTCGACCATGTTGTCTTGCGTTTGACCTAGGAATCCATGCTGCGGTCCGAAGAACGCCGCGATTCGAAAAAGATCGCCGTTGTGCCGCTCAAGAATGCACGAAGTGTGCTCAAGGTTCGCCGAAACCGACGCTGGATGAAGCAGCGCCGCCATTCGGACACCGCGAAACTTCGACGGCCACAATTCCGCGAGATGATCGACTGGAAGTTGAACGGCCATACGGCTGTTCTAGCGGCGGTCTGCGATCGTCGCACTCTTTTTTATGGTCGACCAGCGGTCATAGACCGCCGCTACAGATTTACTTTTGTTCGAAGATTTCTCTTCGAGCGACGTACTCGCCTTTCATTAAAACGACAGAGATCGACGACAGCGCGCGCACATCTTGCAACGGATTTCCATCCACGATAAACAACGACGCTTCCTTGCCTTTTTCGATCGTGCCGATGCGATGATCGACATGCAAGAGCTTCGCCGTGTTGTAGGTCGCGGCTTCCAGTGCAACGTCCACAGGAATTCCGGCCGCAACCCAGAGCTCAATCTCATGTTGCACGGTCGGTCCGTGCATGACGAGAAAGTTGCCGGCATCGGAGCCAGTGACCAGCATCACTCCCGCGCGCCAGGCCTTGAGCAAATTATTGCCGCCGGTTTGCATCGACATCGGATAATGGCTTAGCCCTTCGCGTAATCCTTTGAATTGCTCGCTCGTCGCCGCTTTCTCTGTTCCATCGAGCAAGTCTTTGGGCGTGACTTGTTGAACGAGGGAACGTTTGAGCAAGGTCGTGTCGCCCTTGGCGAAATTCGTAAAGCCTTCGACCACACTCAAGGCCGGATCGTAGGCGATGCCTTTCGCCTTCATTTCGGCAATCGTAGCGTCAGGAATTGCGTCGATAAAAGAACCGTGCTCGACCGAGTCCGTCCCGAGCGCAACGGCATCAATCACATCTGCGGCCCCGCCGCAATGAATCGCGACCGGAAGTTTCTTCGCGTGCGCTTCATCAACGATCGCGCGCAGAATGTTTACGTCCATGCGATTGAACGAATATCCGGGCACACCTGCTTCGAGCACACCTTTGATGGCATCGACATGTTGCGCCGCCAGCTCGTCCACTTGTTTGCGCGCTTCCTCCATGCTTTTCGGCGTACGCACAAACTGCGCGTTGAACGACGCACGCATCGCTTCCGGCATGTATTTCGCGTATTCGGTGCCGTGTCCGCCTTCGGCGGTAAAGAGCGGACCGCAAAAGAACAGCTCGGTGCCAAGCCTTTCGCCGCTCCCGAATTTCTCTCGCAGCTTCAACATGTAGTCGAGCCGATCGCCCACGCTTCGGACCGCGGTCACACCGCAATACAAGTACGATTCCAAGGCGCGCTCGGCCGCTTTGCTCGGATCGTACTTCATGAAATCGGCCGGAAACCCGCCGCTCGCTCCCAGATGCACGTGCACGTCAATCAAACCTGGCAAGACGGTCTTGCCGGCGGCGTCGATCGGCTCGGCGTTTAACGATTTCGCATCCGGAAAACTCCCCTCATAGACATTCTCGATCTTGCCTCCACGCACCAGCACCGCGCCCGATTCGATCACTTTGCCGTTCCCGACGAAAATGCGTGCATTCTGGACAAGCCGCGTTTGGCCACGGTTGAGATCGCGATGGATGATTTTCGCTTTCGCCAATTCCTGCCCGCTCCATGCTTGATACCCGCCGAGAAAGAAGAACGGCAATAGAACAACAAGGACCCAGAGTTTCGCCGACGGTCGCAACTTTTCTTCCTTCTCCCATCGGAACAACTTGGTGGAAATGAAAAGCGCGACCAACAACGTAACCACAAGCGCGAAAACCGATTTGGAATTTTGCAAGACTGTCTCTCCTCGTTGCAAAATTCCGGACATACCTGTCACCAAATAGCTCGCCGGAATGAATTGGGTTACGATTTGCAGCCAGCTCGGCATGAACTGGAGCGGAAAAGTCGCGCCGCTCAACAACAGCATCGGCATGTAAACGATCTGGATGAGGACGTTGGCCTCCTGAGAAGAATTCACGACCGCGGCGATAATTAAGCCGAGAGATCGAAAAGCGGCTGCGCCAACACAAACGAACAGGAAAAGTGAAAAAAGATTTATCGGCATGGGCATGCCGTAAAGATTGTGCGCGAGAAAGAGCATCAAGACGACGGTGGGCAGATAAAGGATCACGCCCATGACAATCGAGGCGAGGAGCAGCGGCACGGGCGTGATCGGCGTCACCTTGTAACGCCGCAGAATATTCTCCTCGCGCTCTTGCACGGCACGCATACCAGCGCCGAAGAATCCGCTGCCCAGAATGCCAATGGTCGTCACCATTGTGACTACAATCACGCTTGTGCTTCCCTGTTTCGCGTCAAAGGCGTAGCCGAAAATGAAGAAGAACATCAGCGGAAAGAGATAGTTGAAGAACAGAACCGCCCGGTTCCGCATCGCGAGCTTTAGATCGATCTTGAGGAAGGCGAGAAAGGCTTTCATTAGTCGCGCAATTTTTTTCCGGTCAGCTCAATGAAGACGTCTTCGAGCGTCGGCCGCGAGAGATGAACGTCATCGAGCTCGAATCCATTGGTGTCGACCCACTTCACCATTTCAACCAACGTCTGCGCCGGTCTTTTTGAATAAACAGTGATACGATGTCGATCTTCGCTCACGACGGAGCGAATCGATTCCGCCCATTGCGGTAACGCGGTCTCTTTCAGCGGCTGAGTCAATCTTAACTCAATGGCCGATTGGTTCGCGCTTTTCTCCTGCAACTCGCGGGGCGTGCCCATGGCAATGATTTTCCCCGCGTCGATGATCGCCACCCGATCGCACAGACGCTCCGCCTCCTCGATGTAATGCGTGGTCATGAGGATAGTGCGCTTTTCCGCGCGCAACTCCTCGATCAACTCGCGAATCTCGAGTCGCACTTGGGGATCGAGTCCAGTGGTCGGTTCGTCCAGGAAAAGCATTTGCGGATCGTTGATGAGGGCGAGAGCGAGAGCGAGGCGCTGTTTTTGTCCGCCGGAAAGCGTGGCGTAACCGGCATCTTTCTTGTCCCAGAGCTGCAGCCTTTTGAGCAGCATATCGGCGTCCGCTTTGCGCGAGTATAGCGATCCGAAAAAATCGAGCGCCTCGCGCACGGTAATCTTGTCAGGGAGATTCGTAGCCTGCAGACAAGCGCCGATACGATCTTTCAATTGCTTCTTCTGTCGGTCCGGATCGAAGTCGAGCACTTTTACTTCACCGGCTGTGCGCGAACGCAATCCTTCGAGAATCTCAACTGTGGTCGTTTTGCCGGCGCCGTTCGGCCCGAGCAATCCGAACACTTCACCGGTGTGCACTTCAAAGTCGATTCCTTTAACCGCTTCAAGGGCACCGTACGATTTCCTGAGGCCGCGTACGTAAATGGCGGAGTTCGGATTCATTTCGATTGCGAGTCGCGGGAGAATTAAACGGGATCGCCACGCCGGATCGACAACAAAATTGTGACATTCAGTTGTGGATCTTGCCTACAATCTTTCGTCGTCGAACGCTTTGAACGGCAACAACCACGATCGCAATCAGCGTTACCCATGCGCAGAGCTTGGCGAAAAGCTCGCCGTGTTGCGAATAGAAAGTCAGTTCGCGCGCAATCGGTATATCAACATCTCCGGTCAGCACACCTTCGGTGAAGGTGCTTCCGTTCTCGTCCCGAAAAATTTGGGTGACTCGCCCAAACTCATTCACGAAACAAGTCACGCCGGTATTGGCCGCGCGCACCATCGGACGCCGCGTCTCGACGCAACGGAATACTGCATTGGTGAGATGCTGCTCTGAGCCGGCCGAATGCAAAAACCATCCGTCATTCGTCACGTTGGCGAGCAGATTCGCTCCGCACAAAACGAACTGCCGGGTCAAGTCGCCGATGGTATCTTCGAAGCAAATCAGCGGCGCGACCTGCACGTCGCCGTTCGTTAGGCGAAAAAGCGTGTAATCTTTGCCCACGGCGAAATCGCCAGGCACCCACTTGCCCGCGACGGCGGCGAAAAGCGGAAACGATTGCCGGAGCGGAATGTATTCGCCGAACGGCACGAGATGAAGTTTGCGATAAATTTGCATCCGTTGGCCGGCATCCGAAACGAGCAGCGCCGCATTGTAATCGTGTTCATCTTCCACATCGATCGTACCCAGCAACAAGTCCGTTTTTGTCGATCGAGAAAAATCCATGACGAACCGATAGCTCTCTGTGTTCTCGTCGCGGACAGGGTCCGGCATGGAACTCTCCGGCCAAACCAGCAGATTGGGCGCCGGATTTGCGCGTAGCGCGATCGCGCTCAAGCGTGCGAATTGATCGAAGATTTTGCGAGTGAATTGGGGATCGAATTTTTGATTTTGCGGGACGTTTGCCTGCACTGCCGCGACGCGAAGCGGTTTTGTTTGCGAAGGATTTCGAGTGGCGTGCCAGCCAAACAGAAGCAGGCCGACAATTCCCAACATTGTGAAGTTCAGGTCCCAATGCGGTCGCATTTGATGCGTTCGTGCCTCGAGAAACAAACGCAGCGGAGTCGTAACAGCGATGACATTGGCGAAGGCAATTACGGAAGACAATCCGGTCACACCGGTGAACTCGGCGACTTGAATAATCGGCCAATTCGCGTGCAACGCGACACCAAGACCGTTCCAACCGAACCCGCCGAAGAGCCATCCGCGGATCCACTCATGCGTGACCCAAGCGGAGGCGAGCAGAAAGGCGAGCCACAAATTGTTTGCCGATCTTTGCCACGGCGAACTCAACGCTGCGACCATCGGTTCGCGGGCGCGCGCCAGCATCGCGCTCCACTTATCCACGCGCGAATTGTTCGCGCTTCCCCCGAAAGCTTTCGGGGCTGTAGAAGGACGGATTAGTCCGCAAAACCAGCTCCAGAATGCGAAATGAATTCCGAGATAAAACGAGAGCACGAGTGACAAGCCGCGCAGCCAAAAATTTTCGAACAGGACTCCAAGTGAACCGAGCCAGCTAAACGTCAGCGTGAAAAAAACGATTCCGGTAACGTAGCCGAGCAGGAAATTGCGCAGCCATCGATGGTTCGAATTTTTTCCTGAAAACCAAACGGCCGAGATCAATGGGGTGAGCGCGAACCAGCAGAGCCAAGCTTGATTAAAAGGCGGGAAGCATCCGGTGCAAAGCAGCCCGCTTGAGATTGCCGCAAGCCACGGCCAAACTCGCAACGCCTTTCGCCAACCGTTCACCTCGCGAAACTCAACCGCGGCGGCGGCGGCGGCGCGGCCGATCCTGTTCGCGGCGCCGGCTCGGCCTAATCGCATCGCGCAAATCGCGCGCGTAAGATGCGTTGACGCGAAAAAAGGTGCGCTCCACGTCTTCCATCGATCGGATGCTGGCTTTGTTCGACAGCACGTAGCCGACCGAGATCAGCCCATTCAGCGCATCGAGAAACTCGGCCGTCTCCATTTCCCCGATGCTTTTCACTAATTGTTTTCCGGGAGTGGACGTGCCCGAGAGCCCCATCGTTTTCAGAAGCGTGATCTCGCCGCCGCTCAAATTAATCTCGCGCCGCACAATCAATTCTTCGCAGCGAATCGCACGGTGTCGAGCAGCTTATCGCGCGAGACGCCCCTGCGCGTCCTCTTCCAACCAATGCCAAAGTCGTCCGAGCCGCTCACTCACTTTCGCTTTGATTTTTTCAAGCTCTGCCATCTCGAATTCTCCTTTCACCGGCCGCTCCTGCGCGAAAAGGTAGAACTTGATCTTTGGTTCAGTTCCCGACCCTCGCACCGCAATCTTTGTCCGGTCTTCCAACTCAAAGATCGACATCTTCTCTTTCGGAATCTCGTCGCCCTCAATGTCGCGGATTGTTTCCGTGGCGAAATTCCTCACCCGCGTGACTTTCGATCCAAGTATCTCCTTTGGAGGCGTGCTCACGTACGATTCAACCAATCGCGCGATTTTGTTTGCGCCTTCGGCTCCTTCGAAAACGAGCGAGCCGTTTTTCTCCCCGAAATAACCGAAACAGGCAAAGATTTCATCGAGCAACTGATCGATCGTCAGCCCGCGCGATTTTGCGTAGCCGGCAACTTCGCAAAACATGATCGTCGAACCATTGCCATCCTTGTCGCGCACGAAATCACCGGCGCTGTAACCGTGACTTTCTTCGCCGCCGAAGATGTAAAACGAAGAATGCGCCAACCGGAGTTCTCTCGTTTCCTCTTCGCTAAGATCGACATAATTCTTTCGAGAAGCTTCGGGCAATGCAGCCTCATATTTGCCCAGCTTGGCAGCGATATATTTGAAACCGGTGAGCGTTTCGACGCAGCGCAAACCGTAATGCTCCGCGATTGCCTTCAACAGATCGGTGGTGACAAATGTCTTGATGATCACGCCGCGCGACGCGTTCTCTTTCTTTAACACGCCGCGGTCAAACAGCGCCTTCACGCGATACCAGACAAGGAGCGATCCGATTTGATTGCCGGTCAGCAATTTCATTTCGCCCGATTTCGTCCGAATCGCGACGCCGACGCGGTCGCAATCCGGATCGGTCGCAATCACGAGATCGGCATTTTTCTTCTGCGCCAGTTCGATTCCCTTTTGCAACGCCTCGGCATTTTCCGGGTTAGGGGATTTCACGGTTGGAAAAGCGCCATCGAAACGGTCTTGCTCTTCGACGAGTTGAAAATTGAAACCGAGGCGGCTAAGCAGCGGCTTAATGATCACACCACCCGTTCCGTGAATCGGCGTGTAAATAATGCGCAGAGATTCTGCCGCGGGAATGACACTTGGATTAACAATCAACGTCTCGAGCCGCTGCATGTACGCTTCATCAACATCGTCCGCGAGCGTAGTCACAGTTCCTCGTCGATCTTTTGGCAGCGGCACGAAGGTTTCGCTCGTGATCGCGTTCACCCTTGCGATGATGCCGGAGGCGTGCGGTTCGATCACTTGCGCGCCATCGCTGAAATAAACTTTGTAGCCGTTGTCGTGCGGCGGATTATGGCTCGCCGTAATGACAATGCCAGCGCTTGCATTCAGATGTCGCACTGCGAAAGAAAGCTCCGGCGTGGACCGCGGTCCGTCGAAAACATTGGCGTCGCATCCATTTTCAGAAGCCACCTTCGCGGTGAGCTCAGTGAATTCTTTGGAAAAAAATCGCGTGTCATACGCGATCACAATCTTCGGTCTCTTGCCGGTAAGTCGCTTCGCGTTCCACTCTTGCAGATAAGCGACGAGCCCGCGCGTGGCGCGACTGATGTTGTAAAAATTCATCGCATTGGTTCCAACGCAGGGAAACTCGGGTCGCGCTGTAGCCGCGGCGGTCTCCTCGCGAAAGCCTTCGGAGCTGTGCGCCGCATCGCCGCGCTCTGCAGCAGTGACAACTTTTCCGATCGTGCGGCCGCGTAGCCCGCCGGTTCCGAACTCCAGTGTCTTATAAAAACGGTCGTTGAGCTCCTCCCATTTCTCGGCAGTAACCAACTCATCGATGACTCGCGAGTAAAGGTCCGAAGGTGCTCCGGCGAGCAGGGCACGAATATTCTCCGCCGCTGAGTCGAGCAATTGGCCGGCTCCTACTGCTCGCTCGATCGCTTTTTCCAACTTTTCGCTTCCACCCGGCATCGCCGGCAACCATTCCGTCGCGGACGCGCTTTGCAAGCGAATGCGCGCGCGATCCAAGGAAGAGAAGCCTGCTCGGCCAGCACTGCCTTATCTGCTTCTTTCAAATTGGGATCGAAATGTTTAATTTGCCCGCAAATGGACTTGCGCGCCGCCCTCAAACAATACTTCGGGTTCGAATCCTTTCGGCCGTTGCAGGAGGAGATCGTTCGTGATGCGCTCGCAGGGAAGGATGTGTTTGCCGTGCTTCCGACGGGCGGTGGTAAGTCGCTTTGCTTTCAAGTTCCTGCCTTGGTCCGGCCCGGATTAACGGTGGTGGTGTCGCCACTGATTTCGCTGATGAAAGACCAGGTCGATGCGATGCAAGCGAGCGGTGTTGCGGCGACGTTTTTGAATTCGACGCTGTCGGCGAGCGAAGCTCGCGAGCGGTTGCGCGGATTGCATACGCGAAAATTTCGTTTGCTCTACGTTGCGCCGGAGCGGCTCATGCTTTCGGGATTCCTGGGCGATCTGAAAAAGTGGAACGTCAATCTCATCGCTGTGGATGAAGCCCATTGCATCAGCGAGTGGGGACACGACTTCCGCCCGGAGTACCGGCAACTGGCAGAGTTACGAGAAAAATTTCCGGATGTCCCGATCATGGCGCTGACAGCGACCGCGACCGAGCGCGTGCGCGGCGACATCATAGACCGTTTGAAATTGCGCGAACCAAGTTGGTACATCGCGAGTTTCAATCGGCCAAACCTCACGTATCGCGTGGTGCCGAAAGCGCGACCGTACGATCAAGTGCTCGAGTTCGTGCGCACGAGGCCGAATGAGAGCGGCATCGTTTATTGCCAGAGCCGCAAATCGTCGGAGAGCGTCGCGACACGTTTGAACGAAGACGGCATCAAGGCCAAACCTTATCACGCCGGACTTACGAACGCCGAACGCACGACGAACCAGGAGCTTTTTCTGCGCGATGAAGTGCGCGTCATCTGCGCGACGATCGCATTCGGCATGGGCATCAACAAACCGAACGTCCGTTACGTCATCCACTACGATCTGCCGAAAAATATCGAAGGCTACTACCAGGAAACCGGACGCGCCGGACGCGACGGATTGCCGAGCGATTGCGTGCTGCTGTTTAGCGCGGGCGACGTGATCAAGCAGACGCAGTTCATCGACGAAAAGCCGAGCGCACAGGAGCAAAAGATCGCGCGCGCGCAGTTGCAGCAGATGGTGCATTACGCTGAGTCCTCGGAGTGCCGGCGCGTCGTGCTGTTGCGTTATTTCGGCGAGAAATGGCCGGAGCAGAATTGCGCCGGGTGCGACAATTGTTTAGCGCCGCGTGAAACATTCGACGGCACGCTCGCAGCGCAGAAATTTTTATCGTGCGTCTATCGAATTCGCGAAAAAAACGGGTTCGGCTTCGGCCTCAATCACATCGTCGATGTATTGATGGGCGGGGACACGGAAAACGTGCGCAAATGGAGTCACCACGAGATTTCGACCTACGGCGTTGGCAAGGAAATGAAGCGCGCGGAGTGGCAAACCATCGGACGCGAGCTGATCCGGCTCGGCTATCTGCGACAGGGGTCGGAACGATTCACGGTGCTTGAATTGACGGCCGAAGGACGCGCTGCGCTCGCCCAAAGAAAAAAGGTCACGCTTACGAAACCCGCGGTCGTACTGGACAAGGTAACACATCGCGCGGGCGAAATTCCGTGTGACGAAGCGCTGTTTGAGCGCCTACGCACACTGCGCCGCACGCTTGCGGACGCGCGCGACGTTCCCGCCTACATCATTTTTTCCGACGTCGCCCTGCGCGAGATGGCGAACAAATATCCCGTGACCGAGGGCGAGTTCGGCCGCATCTCCGGCGTCGGCAAACAGAAGCTGCGGGAGTTCGCGCAGGTTTTTCTCGCAGAGATCGCCGATCATCTCCGCACAAATCCGCGACAAGTTTTCGCCGACTCCTTCACCGCGCCGCCGCCTGTGAAACCCAGCCTCGGCGATTCCGTGCGCGAAACGTTGCGACGCCTCCACGCTGGCCAAACCGTCGAGCAGATCGCGCGTGAACGCGGTTTCGTCGCGAACACTATTTACGGCCACCTCGCCGAAGCGGTCGAGACGGGTGAAAAATTTGAGTTAGACAAAGTAATAACATCCGAACAAAAACGCCTTATCGAGGCAGCGTTCGCACAGGTGACTTTTGGCGGACTAAAGGAAATCAAGGAACTGCTTGGCGACAAAGTGAACTACGGCCAGCTCAGAATTTTTTGGGCAGCGCGAGCTTCGTACGCACAGCGTGCGGATTAGAAAAAGAATCATGACCTGCGCCCTCCTTTCGCCATCTTCAATGGTTCGATGTTGGATGCCTTGCTCGCGAAACCTTTCGGAGTTGGGCGTTTCTATTTGATGTCGCACGAAGACCACCAAATCACAAAGCCACCCCTGTGGCTGCTTCCAATTTAGCCTTGGCTTCCGTTGTGTCCCAGGTTCGAAAAACTGTTGGCTGTTCTTCAGTTTGGTTCGGGAAAGTAGAGATCGTCCGTGGAAGTGATAGTTTGCCTTGTAGATCGGGATGAAGACTTCATTGACGTGCCTCGCTCTCTGGCTGGTGTGTGCGGCTACCCCGAAAGCTTTCGGGGCGGCCGAGAAGGTTTCTTTAATCAAAATCGATGGAGCCATTGGGCCGGCGACGGCGAGTTATATTTCGCGAAGTATCGCCGAAGCTAGCGCGCAGAATGCGCAATGTCTGGTCATTCAACTTAACACCCCTGGCGGGTTGCTCGACTCGACACAAACGATCGTGCAAAGCTTTTTAGGCTCCACGGTGCCAGTGGTAGTCTATGTCGCTCCGACCGGCGCGACCGCGACCAGCGCCGGCTGTTTCATTACCGTTGCCGCAAGCGTCGCCGCGATGGCGCCAGCCACAACCATTGGAGCGGCGCACCCGGTCACGCTGGGCGGTAATCCGACCGGCGGGGAAGAGAAAGTCGACGAGACTATGAAGAAGAAGCTCGAGAATTTTTCGGTGAGCTACATGGAGGCAATCGCGGCCAGGCGCCACCGCAATGTCGAGTGGGCCAAATCCGCAGTGCGCGAG
>DATMPQ010000016.1:0-8035 GCA_035567015.1 Chthoniobacterales bacterium
GGGCTGGGGTGAGCCTGCTGCGTTCAACAATTTTGTTCACTTGGTTTATGCCCAGCACGGCACTGGCAGTGACCCGGGCGACGTCTATTACATTCGCTCTACCGATGGCGGTGTGACCTTTGGCACGCCGCTCAAGTTGAACACCGATTCTACGACCCGTCCTCAGTGGCAGCCTAACCTGTCGGTCAGCCCGGGTGGCACCCTGTTGGCGACGTGGTATGACGCGCGCGTGAGCGCCGACACCGCCTGCCTTTATGGTAACCCGACCTCTCCGTGCTACCAGATGTTTTCGCGCAAGTCCAACGACAACGGCGCGACGTGGTTGCCTGACGATACGCTCTCGGACGTAGTCAGCCCTCTGCCAGCGCAGCCTGACGGGAACGTCCAAGGCACCTATGCGGGCGACTACGACTATGGCACTGCGATCACCACCAAGCATCTCACTTCATGGGACGACGGGCGCATGGCTATCAGCAGTACGGCCCAGCAGGATGTCTTCACCGACAAGGAGCTGGTGGGTTTTTCCGTGACTAGCACTGTCCCGGCCTGCAACAGCATCATTAATACGCAGCTGACGCAGTTCGTTGTCAACCTGAGCGACCCAGCGCTTGTGTCAAGTGTTCAGGCAAGCGATTTCACGGTTAATGGTATTCCGGCGAACACGTTCACGCTAAGCAACGGCAACGCCACGATAACCTTCACCTTCAACACCTCGCCGGTGACAACGCAGGGCCCGCAGACGATGCATATCCCGGCCGGCGCAATTCTGCGCAATTCTGACAGTATGCCCATATTTGATTTCACGTGCACGTTCTGTTACGCCGTAACGCCGCTACAGGTGACCACGACTGTCCCGCCTGTTGGGGGCACGTTCTCCCCGCCGGCGCCGGGTACATATTCGTATGCCGTGAACTTCAACCAAGCTATTGATCCGGGTTCAGTCTCAACAAGCGATCTGACGCTGACCGGCAATGTTGGCGGCACCGTGACGAACGTTGCCGTCGCCGGGAGCACGGCTACGTTCACAGTGAATTTCCAATTCGGGGGGAGCGTGACGGCGAGCATTGCCGCGGGGGCGATCACCGCTGAAGGATGCAATGGTAACGCGGCCTTCACAGGGAATTACACGGTCGAGGGTTGCCCTATGATGGGGTGGTCACCGGGCGCCAGCCTCCCGAGCGTCGGCGTCCGTTCCGTTGGGGTCTTTTTCCCGGCTAATGGGAAGTTTTACGCCATGGGCGGGCGCAGCTCCGACTTAGCGGGCAGCGATTTCACTCACCCATTTGAATACGATCCGATGGCCAACACTTGGACCACCAAGGCTGCCACCTTCCCCGACCCCGGGGTGAATAACATGGCCTGCGGTGTGCTCACCGTCGGCGGAACTCCGCAGATTTACTGCACGGGCGGCAACCAGGCTGGGGGGGCGACCTCGAACGCCCGTGTCTTCAGCTACAACCCCGTGACCGATACAATCAGCACCCTAACGGCGGCGGACAACTGGCCGGGCGACGCCTCTGGCACAATCCTGCCTGGTGGGTTTGCAGTGGTTAACAACAAGCTCTACACACTGGGCGGCTTCAACATCAACGTAGCCTCCACCAATCAGATATGGCAGTTTGATCCCACTGCTGGGGTAGGCGCCAAGTGGACACAGGAAATGAACACACCGGAAGGGATCATGTATGCGCCCACCTGCGCGATAGGTGGCATCATCTACGTGGCAGGGGCATCGGATTACTCCGGTGGCCTGGTGATCGACACCACCAACTCGTTCAGCTTTAACCCTGGCACCAACACCATCGGCACGATAGCACCGATACCGAGGGCCACGGGGGAGACGCGAGCGCTTACCTTCAATGGCAAAATGTTGGTCATGGGCGGGGGTAGAGTCTCGCCCAATCCCTCCAACGAGGTGGACGCGTATGATCCTGGCACTAACACTTGGACAGTAAATACCCCCGTTCCTGCATTCATGACTGCGCGGCGCAACTTCCCCACCGACACCGACGGCACTGCCAACATCTGGCTGTCCGGCGGTTACGCTCCTAGCACCCCGACAGATTCGACGGAAGTCTTCGGCGGGGGAGGGGCCCCGATGGCCCAAAGCGCGTTCTCGCGGAAGGTGCACGGTGCCGCCGGCACATTTGATATCCCGCTGCCACTCACTGGCAACGTGGGGGTCGAATGCCGCAGCGGCGGGGGCGTTTATCAGATGATTATTGACTTCCCGACCACTGTCACGGTCCAGAGCGCATCAGTGACTTCTGGTACTGGGATGGTGAGTAGTTTCAGCGGGAGCGGGACGTCGGAGATCACGGTCAATCTTAGTGGCGTGACCGACCAACAGCGGATCACCATGACGCTGCATGGCGTGAACGAGTGCGCACACATGGCTGACGTTCCCATTTCGATGGGTGTGCTGATCGGTGATGTGAATGGCAACGGCACCGTCAGTTCGGCAGACGTCGCTCTGACCAAATCGCAAGTGGGGCAAACGGTCGGTGGCCCGAATTTCCGCGAAGACGTGAATGTGAATGGCACGATCAGCTCGACGGATGTGGCACTGGTCAAATCCGACGTAGGTCACGCACTGCCTCCCTAATAGCTGAGCAGCTGGGCGCAGCGGAAAAGTTCGCACGTTAGAGCGTTGCGGGTTGAGCGTGTTGCTCAACCCGCAACCGTTCCGGCTCTATTGCTGGTTAGGTTAGCACAGATTACCGCTGCCTGAATCTGCCGTTTGATCTTGAGCGGGAATGCAGCGCAAGCTGCTAGCTAGATTGCCAGCGTTTCACAGAAACGCGCTGCAATTCGAAGAGATGAAGAAGACATCCAACATCGAACATCCAACGCTCAATTGCAGAAGAATGAAAACTTTGATGTTCGATGTTGGATGTTCCGTGTTGGAAGCTTTTGGCAAACGATGGATTTTTCCCGAACCAGTATCGCCTAGCGCGTTCATTTGAGCATTCGGGCTTCGTCGTTTCCCCTGCAAGGCCTGAATTGACAAAGGATCAGATTCACGCGCTTTGCACAAGCCGGCGAATCAAATCCTCAATCGTCACGATGCCGCTGAGATTACTTTGTCGATCTAAGACAGCGGCCAGACCAAGCCGCGCGGCGCGGAGTCGCTGCACGATCCGAGAGGCGGACTCATCCTCATTCGCGGTCACGATCCGCCGCATCTGGTCACCTAACGATCGCGGCTGGTTCGCGTCCAGCAAAATATCGAGCGCGTTGACCAGTCCGAGCGCTTTTCCTTCGCGCGTGATTACCGGCAGGCGCTCGACGCCCGCGGCGGCGCTGAGCTGGAGGGCGTCCGCGACCGGCGTGTCCGGCTGCACGGCGACAATTTTGGCCAACGGCACCATCACATCCCGCACTTTCACGTTCCGGAAATCGAAGACGTTATGGATCATCGCGCGCTCCATCGCGGTGAGAGAACCTTCGCGCTCGCTTTGGGTGGTGATTTGCTTGAATTCCTCGCGCGCGGCGAAAAGTCGAGCACGCTGGCCGGCCCGATGGGGAAGAATGAGGTGACCAAACCACTCGCCCAGTTCCAACACCGGCCACAGAATGATCGAAACAACTTCAAGCAGTCCGGCCAGAGCCGCGAGCGCGCGAAAGGGAAACCGGCGAAAAAGTGATTTCGGAAAAACGGCGAGCACAAAAAGATAAATCGGAAATGCAATGGCCAGCGCGGCAAAAAATCCCATATGACCGAACGTCCAAACCAGCCGCCGCGTGAGCAAGAGGAGCGCAAGAATGTCCGCCATGTTTGTAATGAGCAGGACCGTGACGAGCAGGCGCTCGGGTCTCTGCAACAGTTGGTTGAGCATCAACGCGGCCCGCATACTTCGCTTCACGCGATGCCGCAGCCGCACCGGATCGATCGACAGAAGGCCCGCCTCGATTCCGGCGAAAACGAAGGAAACAATCCAGCAACTAAGAATGACTGCTATGTCCATCATGGTGCCGCTACGCCGTTGCCACTGGTTTCATCGGCATCCGCCAGGCAGGTGGTTTTTTCGAGCAGCAGTTCCTCGATCCGTTTCCGCCCCGCTCGCCTCACTGTGATGGCCAGCCGTGGAATTTCGAGCTGTGTGCCGGTCGGCGGCAGATAGCCGAGTCGATTGAAAACCAACCCGCCGATCGTATCGATTCCTTCTGCTTCCAATTCGAAGCCCAGGTGCTCGCTTAAATCGTCGAGCCGCGCGTTTCCGCTCACCAAGAATTTCCCTTTTTCGAGCGGCTCGATATAAAGACTTGCCTCACCCAGCGGGACAGCGTCGCTCAGAATCTCTTCAACAATATCGGACAACGTGATGATGCCTTCAGTGCCGCCGAATTCATCCACCACGGTGGCGAGACCCTGAGCATGAGTTAGGAATAGTTTGAGCAAGTCGATCGCGCGCATCGTCTCCGGCACGAAGGAAGGAGCGATCAACATCTCGGTGTAATGTTCCGCCGGGTTGAGCAGGAACATTTTTACATCGATGATCCCGGCAATTTGATCGGGCGTGTCCGCATAAACCGGCACGCGGCGATGGCGCTTTTCTTTCAAGCGCGCGATCGCCTCTTCGTTCGTCAAATCGTCCGGCAGCGCGAAAGTGTCCACCCGCGGCGTCATGCAGTCTTTCGCAGTCTTGTCGCCCAGCTTAATGATCTCCTGGATCATCTCGCCTTCCGTCTCCTGGAGCGTGCCTTCCTCTTCGCCGATTTCTACCAGCGTCTCCAATTCCTCATCGCTCAAACGCGTGCGCGTGCGTAAATGCAATGGCGTCAGAAGATCGACAACGAATGCGCTGACGTTTTCCAGAGCGCGACCGGCACGATCGAGCAGCGGCATCGACGCCTTCAATGTGAAAGCGCCGATGGTGGAGAGCCGATAGGGAGCTGAAAGCGCGACCAACTTCGGGATTAAATCGCACAGCAACACGACGATCGCGAAGATCGCGATCGCAGCGAGCCACTGCGGAACGCGCCCAGCCAACGGTCCTTCCCATAACAAGAAAAGGCAGAGCACGACCAGTGGCACTTTGACCAGGCCGTCGCCCAGGAGAAGCACATTCAGGACACGGCGCGGATTTTCCCGGAACACCTGAAAGAATTTGGCGAGCGACGGATGATGCTCTTCCAAACGGCGCAACTGATGCGGCTTGAGCGAAAAGAGCGCCGTCTCCAATCCGGAGAAGAGGCCGGAGCAGAAAATTAAGACTGCGATGGCCACGAGAAGAATGGCGAGCCCAGCCAGCGTCATTCTTCGCTGCGGCCACCCCGAATGCTTTTGGGGCTGCCCTCCGGAAAAGTGAAGCGTGCGCGTTTGCCCATCATCAGAGCCGCGGTCAAGTTAAGCCCTCCATGAACAAAGGCGAGAGGATTTCGCGCTTCGTGCGCGAGCTTGGGCAGGAAGATGTCGATCTAAAAACGCTGCCGCTGGACCAGCATCCATTTTATCGCGCCTTTTTCCACTGCTGGAACGAACGGCGTTACTACGAAGCGCACGACGTTCTCGAACAGCTTTGGCTCAAAACCAATTCGCGCGATGCGAATTATTTCAAGGGACTGATCCAAGCCGCCGGCGCCTTTGTTCATCTGCAGAAGCATTTCGAGCAACCAGCGCATCCGAAACACGGTCGCCGCTTGCAGCCAGCCGTGCGTCTTTTTCAACTCGCCGAAAAAAATCTCGCGGCTTACGCACCCGTTTGCCACTCACTCGATGTGGCTGCCTTGCTCGGGCTTTTACGAACCGAGTGCGAGAAAATTGTGCAGTCGGATTTTCGAATGAATCCGTGGTCGCCGGAGCACGCGCCGAAACTCAAATTGTTACCTCGTAAGAATTAATTTCGTGCCGGCGATGATAAGAACTGTCGCCAGCAACAGCGAAATCGTGCGCACCGGAAAGCGTCGGCTGCCGAGATGCGAGCCGAACACGCCTCCGGTCACGGCGGCGGCGGCGAGAAAAATGCCGAGAGAGGGAATGGAATGTTTCGCCGTAAAGTAACCGACCAGTCCCGCAATTGAGTTGACCAGAATAAACAACGCCGAAACCGCAGCGGCCTGGCGGATGTGCGCCCATCGACAAAAGAGCAAAAGCGGCGTGAGAAAGATTCCACCGCCAGTACCGGTCAGGCCCGACAGAAATCCGAGACCTGCGCCAATGCCGATCGCCACCGGACGAGAAGGAGGCGCAATGTTTGGCGGGTCGCTGCGGCGAGAAATCAAGCGCACCGCCGAGAAAAGCAACACCAATCCAATCAGGATTCTCAAGACCGAAGCAGACGGTTGCAAGTGACCGCCGAAATATGCGGCTGGAATTGAGAGCAGCGCAAAAGGCCAGAATAATCTCCACCTGAAATGTCCCGCTCGCCAAAACTGAAACGAGCCGATGCAGGCCACGAGGATGTTGAGCACGAGCGCAGTCGGCCGAATGACGGTGGACGTCAATCCCCACAAGGTCATCACCGCGATGTAACCCGACGCCCCGGCATGACCCACGGACGAATAGAGAAACGCGATCACGCCGATGGCGAGAAAAAGCAAAATGAGATGCGTGGCGTCCATGTTGTCTATCTTCTATTTGTTCTCGGAGCCGAGGTGGATCGGCCCCGAATGCTTTCGGGGGACGATGCTAAAGTAATGCGGCTCCGCCGCCAAATGTAACCTCGATCAGGGACTGCTCGATCCACCTTCCGTTTTCGTGTTCTCGCGCTAACCTGTCGAGTGACACCAGTTCCTATGACGGCGCCCGCAGCGGAGGTTTCGCCCACTCAACCGGAGCATACCAACCGGCTGGCGCAGGAGAAGTCGCCCTATCTTCTCCAACACGCGCACAATCCGGTCGATTGGTATCCCTGGGGGGAAGAAGCCTTCGCCAAGGCGCGCCGCGAGAACAAGCCGATCTTTTTGTCGATTGGATATTCGACTTGTCACTGGTGTCACGTTATGGCGCATGAATCCTTCGAAAAAGAAGAAGTGGCCGCGATTATGAATCGCGAGTTTGTGAACATCAAAGTCGATCGCGAGGAACGCCCCGATGTCGATCGCGTTTACATGACCTTTGTGCAAGCCACCACCGGCAGTGGCGGTTGGCCCATGAGCGTCTGGCTAACGCCCAACCTTCAGCCTTTTGTCGGCGGAACCTATTTTCCGCCGGACGATCGATATGGTCAGCCCGGTTTCAGAAAAGTGCTCGAACGGATCGCGGCCGCCTGGAAACAAGATCACGAAAAGATTGTCGATCAAAGTTCGAAAATCATTTCGGCTCTGCGTGAGTCGCAGACTGCGCAACCCGCTGCCGCGGGCAAGATCGACATAAAGATTCTCGAGACAGCTTACGAACAATTTGCCCGGAGTTACGACACGCAGGAGGGCGGTTTTAGCAATGCTCCGAAATTCCCGCGCCCAGTCACGCTCAATTTCCTCTCGCGATTTTACGCACGGGATCCGTCATCCGCCTCTGGCAAACGCGCGCTGGAAATGGATATTTTCACGCTGCGCAAAATGGCTGCCGGCGGGATGCACGATCATCTCGGTGGCGGTTTTCACCGTTACTCGGTCGATCGTTATTGGCACGTGCCGCATTTCGAGAAAATGCTCTACGATCAGGCGCAGCTCGCCGTCGCCTATCTCGATGCGTTTCAAATCACCCGCGATCCGCAATTCGAATCCATTACGCGCGATATTCTCGATTACGTCGCTCGCGATATGACTTCGAAAGGGGGCGGGTTCTTTTCCGCCGAAGATGCCGACAGCCCTGTTCCTGTAGCGATGGTCTATGACCGTCGCACTAGTGAATCCGAGAAGGGCGCGTCAATTGAATCGAGCGACGCTCACAGGGCGCTGCTACAGAAGCCTGAAAATGCCGAAGGTGCGTTCTACATTTGGACGAAAAAGGAAATCGACTCCGCGCTCGGCGAGACCGCGGAAATGTTCGATTTTCATTACGGCGTGCAACCGCACGGCAACGCGCCCGAAGGCAGTGACCCGCAAGACGAATTTCGCGGTAAGAATATCTTGATCGAGCGGCATTCGA
>DATMPQ010000017.1:0-3008 GCA_035567015.1 Chthoniobacterales bacterium
CGAAAGGTGCGGTGACGCGTGGCGGCTCGTTTCCAGGCCGTGCGTTTCTGCGTCAGCTCCAAATCAAGAAGCCGGATAAGGTTCTCGGACTCATTTTCCATTGGTTGATGCTTGCCAGAGACCTCGGAGATCATCGAAGAATTAAGACTGCAAGTACTATGCCGGATCGAAGAAAATTAGCCGCCTACACGCTGCCGATGCTGCTGTTCGTCGCGTTGCTTGGACTGAACAGCTTGCTCAAAGGGATCGACAACCGCTTTTGGCTGAGCTCGGCAGAATACTGGATATATCCAGCCCAGACGATCTTGTGCGCGGGTTTCCTATTCTGGTTCCGCCGCGAGTACGATTTTCATCGGCTGACGCGGCCAATCTTCGCGGTCTCGATTGCGGTTGCCGTCTTTTTGCTTTGGATATCGCCCCAGGCATTTTTTGGATTTGCGGCGCGCACTGCCGGTTTTAATCCGGATATTTTTTCAGCTAATCCGACACTTTATTGGACAACGATCGTCCTGCGTTTCGTTCGCTTGGTCGTGGTCGTTCCTTTCGTGGAGGAAATTTTCTGGCGCGGTTTCTTGCTGCGTTACCTGGTCGACGAAGAGTTCGAACGCATTCCGTTTGGGTCCTTTTCATGGTTCCCATTCTTCGCGGTGACGGTCGCCTTCGGCTTTTCGCATTCCAAGGCGGATTGGACGGCCGCATTGCTTACCGGTGCGCTCTACAACGGCGTGGCTTATCGAACAAAAAGCCTTTCTTCGTGCATTTTGACGCACGCAATCACGAATCTGCTCCTCGGGCTCTGGATTATGAAAACGAAACAATGGGGATTCTGGTGAGCCAATCGGACGGCAGTGGCATTGGCCGTGCTCTCACAGAGACCGAAAAATGCACCACACGTTTTTTCAAAAGGTGATGATCTGTGCAATCGCGGGGTTTCTCGCCGCCGCTCTATTTGAGTGGACAAAAACTTTCATCGCGGGAGCGGACGACGCACTGAACAAAGGTTATCACCATCGTGCCGTATTCGAGCCATAGCGCCCCTCACCTGAGCAAAAGAGGATTGCTGCGCGCGCGGTTGCGCCACTCTGCGTAGCAGTGTTGGCACGCCGTGCCAACTTTACGGCGGGAGGCCCCGAGCTGCGAAGACGCGAGCGGGTCTAGGGAAGCCGGGCACTAGATTGATACATGGCACTAAACGCCGGCTTTGATGCTACTAGTCGCGTTGACATACATCGTATCAGAGTCTCGATTGAGTCTGTATTCATCTAGGCATGAAGATCGGTTTTGCTCAGCTCAATCCGACAGTTGGGGATTTGAGCGGCAATTTTGAGCTGATCGTGCGTGCCTACGATCACCTCGCCAAGGCCGGCGCGGAACTGGTCCTGACCCCAGAGCTTGCCATCCCCGGATACCCGCCGCAGGACCTCGTCTTCAAATCACGCTTTGTTCCCCAGAACCTTGAGGTTCTCAAACGCCTTCATGCGCGCGTGGGAACCGCTGCCCTGCTCGTCGGCTTCGTTGATAGGAATGAAGGCCGCGGCAAGCCCTTTCACAATGCAGCCGCCTTGCTTGAATCGGGTAAACCGATGCGCACGACGCACAAATCGCTCCTGCCCACTTACGATGTCTTTGATGAAGACCGATATTTTGAACCCGCCTGCCGGGTGGAACCATTTGACCTGTGGGGAAAAAAACTCGGCGTCACGATCTGCGAAGATATCTGGACGGAACATTATCTCCCCCGTCCGCTTTACGACGTCGAACCGGTGCGAGGGCTGATCGAGCAGGGCGCCGACATCATTGTTAATCTGAGCGCGTCGCCGTTTAGTTTGCACAAACCGGCGATTCGACATGAAATGGTTGGAGCGTTGGCGCGCTCTTATCAGCGCCCCATTTGCTACTGCAACGCAGTGGGCGGGAACGACCAGCTGGTCTTCGATGGAAATTCGATCGCTGTGAACGCTTCAGGTAGTTTGATCGCGCAGTTGCCCGGTTTCTGTGAAGACGAAGCGATTATCGACACAGAGGCGGCTCGCATAATCGAATTTCGCGAGAGCAGCACGCCAGCGGATCTTTTTGCGGCGCTCTCGTTGGGCGTGCGCGATTACTTACGGAAATGCAACTTCAACTCTGCCGTGCTCGGCCTGAGCGGTGGCATCGATTCCGCGGTCGTTGCCGTCGTTGCCGCCGACGCGCTTGGAGCGGAAAATGTGGTGGGCGTTTCCATGCCCAGCCCGTACTCATCGCGCGGGAGCATCGACGATGCGCTCTCTCTCGCTCACAATCTCGGCATCAAATACCTGGAGATTTCAATCACGGACGCGTTTGCGGCTTTCAAAGCGCAGTTTGAAGAAATCTTCGCGGGACGGCCTGAAGACACGACCGAAGAAAACATGCAGCCGCGCTTGCGCGCCATGACGTTGATGGCGCTCTCAAACAAGTTCGGCCATCTGCTTTTGACCACGGGAAACAAAAGCGAGCTGGCGGTCGGCTATTGCACGATCTACGGAGACATGGCTGGGGGGCTCGCGGTCATCAGCGATGTGCCGAAAACGATGGTTTACGAGTTGGCGCGTTGGATCAACTCCGACTATGCGCCGCGAACGGGTCGCAAGAGCGGAATCATTCCGAAATCGACAATCGACAAGCCGCCGAGCGCGGAGTTGAAGCCAAATCAGATCGATCAAGACACCTTACCGCCCTATGAGATTCTCGACGAAATCTTGCGGCTTTATGTTGAGGAAAACCTGAGCGCGCGCGACATCATTGCCCACGGATTTGAGGAGAAGACTGTGCGCTGGATCCAGCGACGCGTCGATCTAAATGAGTACAAGCGCGAGCAAGCCGCGCCTGGCTTGAAAGTAACCAGTCGCGCTTTTGGCGTGGGCCGTCGCATGCCGATCGCGCAAAAATATGTCGATTGACCGATCCGGATAAATCGGTCGGGAGATCTACCGGACAAGGAGCCCGATCACTCGCTTTGTTCGAGGCGGCTGATCACTTTCGGAAAT
>DATMPQ010000018.1:0-2622 GCA_035567015.1 Chthoniobacterales bacterium
AACGTTCGGCAACAAAGACGAAGCCATCCGCCTGCTGGAGAAGAGCTATGAAGATCACGCGCCCTTCGATTCGGCTGACTTGGGCTGGATACTCGTTGATCACCGCCTCGACTCACTCCGAAGCGATCCGCGCTTCAAGAACCTAACCACGCGCATCTTCTCGGGCCAGCCGCGATGAAAAACAGCAACTTCTTCGCCGAACTGAAGCGGCGCAATGTTTACAAGGTTATCCTGTGACTTGGACGCAAGTTTATGACCCCGCTGGGCATTGGTGGCTGTCAACGCTGATTGCTGCTCTGCCGATCATCGTTTTGTTAGGTCTGCTGGCCGGATTCAAGGTGCGAGCGCATCTCTGCGCCGTTGCCGGCGCCGCCACTGCTGTGATCATTGCGATCGTGGCTTTCAAAATGCCCGCCGTGCTCGCGGTGAGTAGCTTCTTTTACGGCGCCGCTTTTGGTCTGCTAAAAATTGTCTGGATCGTTATTGCGGCGGTCTTTCTCTACGACATTTCGGTCGCGACCGGCCAATTCGAAATCATGAAGCAATCCGTCGCGGCCATTACGCCAGATCGGCGTCTGCAACTTTTGCTGGTGGCGTTTTGTTTTGGTGCGTTCATCGAGGGCTGCGCTGGCTTCGGCGCGCCGGTGGCGATCGCCGGAGCATTCATGATCGGGCTTGGGTTCAAGCCGTTCCAGGCCGCGGTGTTGAATTTGATTGCAAATACGTCACCGGTGGCATGGGGCGCGATTGGAACGCCGGTTCACACGTTAGCGGCTGTGACTTTGCTAAACGAAAGTGACCTGAATGCGATGATTGGCCGAATCCTTCCAATCACCGCGCTCATCGTTCCCATGTGGCTGGTCCGGACGATGGTGAGTTGGAAGGAAACGATTGAAGTTTTGCCTGCGATCCTGGTGGTAGGCGCTTCTTTCGCTGCGACGCAGTGGTTCTGGGCCAATCATATGGACAGTAATCTCGTGGATATTTCCGCGGGCGTTATCTCGCTCGTTGTGACGTTGCTTTTCCTGCAGGTGTGGCGTCCGAAAAGGATTTGGCGCTTTGCCGATGAACCTACTGTCGATGAATCCGTCGCGCGAAGGTCGATCAAACATTATTCGCCTCGACAAATCGCGAGAGCGTGGATGCCTTTCGCGATTCTATCAATTTTCGTTTTGTGCTGGGGACTTCCCTCAATCAAGACTGCGCTCAACCAGGCCACGACGCCTTCGTTCAAAGTCGTCATGGCCGATGGCAAGCCGCGCCCCGGTCCACCCGGATGGGACTGGCCATATCTTCACGGGAAAGTTTCGAGAACCGCGCCGGTCGTCGCCAAGCCTACGGCTGAAGCTGCGCGATTCGACTTCAATTGGCTCACCGCGACTGGAACCAGCTGTTTTCTTGCTGCGATTCTCGCCGGCTTTTTGCTTGGGCTCAGATTCAGCCGGCTCTTCAGCATTTTCGGTCGAACGCTGGTTCGATTACGTTTCGCAATCATCGCGATGACCTGCATGCTCGGCATCGGTTACGTAACGCGATACTCCGGGATGGACGCAGTCCTGGGGTTGGCGTTTACGCGCACCGGCTGGCTGTTTCCGTTTTTCGGTACCTATATCGGATGGCTTGGCGTCGCCCTGACTGGTAGTGACACCTCCTCGAACGCGCTGTTCGGCAGCTTGCAGAAAATCACGGCGCAACAGCTGAACCTCAGCCCGATTCTGATGTGCGCGACAAATAGCGCCGGAGGGGTAATGGGCAAGATGATTGACGCGCAATCGATTTGCATTGCCACCGCGGCAACGAATCAGGTCGGGAACGAAGGCTCCATTTTTCGATTCCTGTTTTGGCACTCCGTGGCGCTGGCAGCCATTGTCGGGATAATCGTGACGCTGTATGCGTACATTCTGCCCCAATGCGTTCCTAACGGGCTGAATTTCATTCGTTGAACGGTATGGCGCACGAGTCTGCCTCAGAGATGAAGCTCGAGATCGGTCACGTCTTGTTCATCGACATTGTCGGCTACTCAAAATTGCTTATCAGCGAGCAGAGTGAGCAGATTCAAAAATTAAAAGAAATCGTGCGCGGGACGGACCAGTTCCAAATCGCTGAGGCTGAAGGCAGGTTGTTACGACTGCCAACCGGAGACGGCGGCGCGCTCGTGTTTCGAAACAATCCTGAAGCGCCAGTCTTGTGCGCGATTGAAATTAGTAAGGAGCTCAAAAAGCATCCGGAACTTCACGTCCGAATGGGAATTCACAGCGGCCCGGTCAATGAGATCACCGACCTAAACGAACAAGCCAACATCGCCGGTGCTGGAATTAACACGGCGCAACGCGTGATGGATTGCGGAGACGCCGGACACATCCTGCTCTCCAGGCATGTCGCCGAAGACCTGCAAGCGATGAAGTGGTTGGAGTCGTCTTTCGCCAAGCACCAGCCAGACTTGAATTGGATCCGCGTCGATCCCGATTTGCGTCCTTTACGCGGCGATCCGCGATTCGAGGTGCTCGCCGAGAAGATTGTTCCGGCCCGCGAATTCACGGGTGGCGCTGCCGCAAAGAAATGAACTGGCGTAATTTCTTCGTCGAGCTGAAGCGGCGCAACGTTTACAAGGTGGCGGTCGCG
>DATMPQ010000019.1:0-7341 GCA_035567015.1 Chthoniobacterales bacterium
CGGCAATCGTGGGCGAATACCGCAATTTACCTGCACGACGAGTATTTCCCAGAAGATTCGTTCGTCTGCGAAGAATGCAGTGACGCTCACGAAGCTCAAAAGATCGCAGACATGTATCAGCGGATCATAAACACGATCGAAAGTCAGATCGTCGAACAAGGCGGTCAATAACCGCGCTCAATCCCGCTAATGTAGGTGCGGTCGAGACCCGTGAATGGATACACCGGTCTTTTGAGTTCTAGCTTCCGGCTGCGACGACGCGGTGTGCTATTGGATGAATCTGATTGTTACCGGGTAGCGATAAAACTTTCCGTCGCTCGCCTGGATTGAGGCGACGATGACGAACACCGCGTTCAGCACCCAAAGGATCGCCAGAAAAGCGAACCCGATCAGGACCAGGCAAAAGACCACGGCGATGGCGTTGTAGATGAGCATCGAGATCTGGAAGTTGAGCGATTCTTTGCCGTGCGCATCGATCTCGGGCGAGTCGTCGCGTTTGGCCAACCAGACAATGAGCGGTCCGAGCAGGTGCCCCGGGAAATGAAGAAAAACGCCGAGTAAAGCGCTGGCGTGACACAGAATATTCCAGGTGCGGACATTCGAGGCGGCAATGGAGGTGGTCGGAGGGCCGCCGGCTGGTAGCGGTGGCGGCGTAGGGAGTGAGCTAGTCGTTTCCATGGCTATAACTATTTAATGGTTGGACGCGGTTCAACCACGATTCGGATTCAAGAATAATCGCGTCGTCAGCGTAAGCGCAGCCCGCGCCGTTATCGGTTAATTGTTATCGGTTATCGGTGCGGAAGACGACGCCTCCGTCTGAATCCAGACTTCTGACCTCTGACTTCTGATCTAGGGAGGCGGGACGCTCTGGAGGAGCTCGAGTTCGTGCCACCGCGCGTAGAGGTGCGCGACTTTGTCTCGAGCCGTTTTCAGTTGAGTTTCCAAATCGAAAATCTCCGCGCGCGGTTTCGCATAAAAATCCGGTGCTGCAAACGCGGCTTCCAAATCCGATACTTCGTTTTCGGCGGAGAGAATGTTCGCTTCCATCGATTCCCATTCGCGCTCTTCTTTCCATTTGAGCTTACCCGGTTTGCCCTTGCCGCTTTTCGCTTGGGCGACGGCAGCGACTCGAGGCGGAGCCGGCGCGGGGTTTGAATCGCGAGCCGAGGCAAGCGCTTCGCGTCTTTCCAAATAATAATCGTAGTTCCCGACGCTATAGCTTACTCGGCCTTCGCCTTCGAAGGCGAGAATCGAGGTGCAAACGCGATTCAAAAAATAGCGATCGTGACTGACCACGATGACGCACCCGCCGAAGGCGACGAGCGCTTCCTCGAGCAAACGCAAGGTTCCGAGATCGAGATCGTTCGTCGGTTCGTCGAGCGTCAAAACATTGCCGCCGCGCTTCAGGATTTTAGCCAGCAGTACCCGGCTCCGTTCGCCTCCGCTAAGCTGCGAAATCTTCGTGTTGATGCGGTCTTCGCTGAAAAGAAACCTTCTCAAATAAGCGCGCAACGTGATGCTTTGCTCGCCGAGCGTGACCTGTTCCCCGCCGCTGCCGACTTCTTCCCAAACCGTTTTCTCATCGTCGAGGAGCAGCCGGTTTTGATCGACGTAATTGATCTGGGTCCGCGCGCCGATCTCCACCACACCGCCGGCGGCGGACAGTTCCTGCAGAATGACTTTGAGTAGCGAGGATTTACCGAGCCCGTTGCGGCCGACAACTCCAAGGCGTTCCCGGGCAACGAGATTGAGATTCACGTGCTGAAAGAGCGTGCGGCCGCCCAACTCCACGCTCACGTCGCGCAATTCGATGATGCGATTCGCGAGCTTCGGCGGCGTGGGGATAATCAACTCAACGTCGAGCTCCGCCTCCGGCGCTTCCTGCGCGGCCATTTCGAAATAGCGTTCCACGCGGTCCACCGATTTCGTCCGGCGCGCCCGGGGCGCCCGGCGCACCCATTGCAGTTCGCGTTTCAAAAACTTCTGGCGTTGATGTTCCTGCGCCTCCTCGACCGCTTTTCGCTGCACGCGCGCGAGCAGGTAATCGGTGTAGTTGCCGTCGTAGCTGGTGAACTGGCCGCGCGACAGCTCTACGATCCGCGTCGCCACCCGATCGAGAAAATAGCGATCGTGCGTGACGAACAAACAGGTGCCAGCATAACGCGCGAGAAATTCCTCCAACCATTCGATTGAGCCGGTATCGAGATGGTTGGTCGGTTCGTCGAGAATCAGAAAATCGGGACGCGCGAGAAGCGCCCGGCAAAGCGCGACGCGGCGTCTTTCTCCGCCGGAAAGCGTGTCGACGATGCGATCGGATTCCGGAGCGTGCAGATTCGTGATGAGCGACTTGATCCGGTGTTCCAAACTCCAACCGTCGGCCTGGGTGATTTGGTCCAGGAGCGTGGCGCTGAGCGGGCTGTCGCCCGGAACGCGTTCGTATTCGGCGATGAGGTCGAGAATCCGCTGCGCGCCGCTGAGAATGTTCGCATGGGACCGTGGCCGAATCGTCCAAGCCGGAAAGTTGTGGCATGTAGCCGGTGACGAGATCACGCCGGCGCACGAATTCACCTGAATCGGGTTGCGCCACGCCCGCCGCGATCTGAAGAAATGTCGATTTGCCCGAGCCGTTGCGGCCGACGAGCCCAATGTGTTCGCCCTCGGTGAAGGCAATCGTCGCGCCGTCGAGGACGACCTGGGTACCGTATTTGACGGAAAGGTTGTTCGCGCTTGCGATGACTGCGGCTGACGTCTCTGCCATGGGAACCTCGAACGTCGAACACCCAATGCCGGACGTCCAATCGAACAGCGCTTCCTCCTACCTGTGCATGGTGCCGCAGGGCTCAGAGGACAGAGGACGGCGATCAGAGGTCAGAAGTTTTTTTCGGTTTGCTACTCGGCGTCGGCCGTAAATAGCATCGGAGGCTGTGCGCCTGTCGTTATGTCGCGTTGGTTCGGTCTGTCTATTAGCGCTGGCAAGCTTGCTGTTCTTTCTTGAGTTGGACAGTTGCGCGAAGGTCGGGTCGTCCAGGCTCAAGCCGTGCCATTTGCCAGGAATCGATGAAGAGTTGCTCTGCGGGAAGCTAACGGTTTTTGAAAATCGGCAAACGCGCACCGGACGGACGATCGATCTCAATGTCGTAGTCCTGCCTGCGTTTGATCAGAAAAATAAGAGCGAACCGCTCTTCGATCTTGCCGGCGGGCCAGGCATCGCTTCGACCAGTACGGCAATGTTCTATGCGACCGACGGGAAAGAATACCGTCGCAAACACGACATCGTGCTGGTCGATCAAAGGGGAACAGGCAAATCGAATCCGCTGACGGCGGAACCGGTAAAGAAAACTCCTCAGGATTATCTGAGCGAGATGTATGCGGTCGATTACGTGAAGAATTTGCGGCGAATGCTGGAACAGCACGCCGATCTCACTCAATACACAACTTCGATTGCGATGGATGACCTCGATGATGTGCGAAGCTGGCTCGGCTACGAACGCATCGATCTGTTCGGATTGTCTTACGGATCGCGCGCGGTGCTTGTTTACCTGCGTCAACATCCGGACCGAGTGCATACCGCAACGATCGCCGGAGTGGCGCCGACGTATCTGAAGATGCCGTTGCATCACTCGGAGGCCGCAGCGCGCGCGATGGAGCTCTTGCTTCAGGCGTGTGAGCAGGACAGGCAATGTCATCAAGCGTTCCCGCAAGTCCGGGACGAGTTGACGACGGTGCTCGCGCAATTAGGCCGCCAGCCGGCGCGAGTGCAGTATTCGCCGCCGGATAAAACCGGGCCGGTCACGGTGGAAATTGAGCGCGACATTTTCGCGGAAAAAATTCGCAACTGGATGTACGGCCGCGATAAAACAAGCCGAATTCCCCTGGTCATTCACCAGGCTGCAAGAGGCGATTTCACGCCCTTTCTCCATGAAGCGATTTCGCCGTCTCCCACGGATTTCATCGCGGACGGGATGTACCTCTCAGTGACGTGTGCGGAAGACACGCCGTTCATCGACCAGGAAGAAGCGGCGAAGCTCAATGCCGGTAATCCATTCGGCAATTACCGGGTATTTCAGCAAACGCGCGCCTGCAGCATGTGGCCGCAAGGAAAAATACCGCCCGATTTCCTCGAGCCGGTCTCTTCCAAAGTCCCTGTGCTCATTTTCTCCGGCAACTTCGACCCGGTGACGCCGCCGAATTACGGCGAAGAAGTTGCAAAGTCTCTACCGAACGGCAGACGCGTAGTCATTCCGCAGGCCGGCCATATCCCTGATGGGTTAACTGATCCCGGATGTCCGGATCGGATCATCATGGAGTTCATGGACAAAGGAAGCGCCGAGGGCCTCGACACGAGCTGCGTCGACCGAATGGCCGCGCCGCCTTTCGCGACTAGCGCGGAGAAGTAAGAAGTCGAAACGAGAGATCAGAGGACAGCGGTCAGCTCCTCTCATCGATAAAGATTTGCCAACGCTTTATGCTTTCCTGTTTCAGAATGCCTTGCTTCAACCAGGGGTCGTTCTTCATTTTCTGTCTCACTTCAGTTTCATCTTCAGCGTTGAAGATTAAAAGAGAGCCGCCTTCATCAACCAAAGGGCCACCCATCAAAATAAAACCTTCAGCAACGAGTTGATCGATAAACGCGGCGTGCTCATCCCAAAAGGGCTGCTCCCGCGTGTCCTTCGATAAATCACGATTCGGTCCGGCCGAAGAAATTGCCACGAATGTATTTTTCATTACAGGCGAGCATATGCTGGATACGGCTCCATTCAGCCTGCGATTTTTTCATACGTCTCGATTTCAACTGGGAAGCCAACGGCTTCCCCTACAGGCATCCGAATCGTCGATTAGAATAATCCAGTCGTTTGTCCGGATCCAAGCTCGCGACGAATATCCAGACTGATGCGTGCAGTCGTCATCACATCTTATGGCGGAGTTGAGGGAATCGGTGTGCAAGAGGTGGAGTCCCCGCCGGCGCCGACTTCAGATCGAGTGCGCGTGCGGGTGTATGCGGCAGGACTGAATCGCGCCGATGTTTTGCAACGGCGCGGACATTATCCCGCGCCTCCGGGTTATCCTCCGAACATCCCCGGTATGGAGTTCGCCGGCGAAGTCGAATCGATCGGTGACGCAGTTCGCACCCGGAAAGTCGGCGATCGCGTTTTTGGAATCACCGGCGGCGGCGCGCAGGCAGAGTTTGTCGCCGTGCCGGAGAGTAATCTCGCTCGCATTCCGGCAGAACTGGATTGGGTCCAAGCGGGCGCGATGCCGGAAGTTTTTATCACCGCCCACGACGCGCTCTTCACGCGGGCCGGCCTTCACGTGGGCGAGCGCGTTCTCATTCATGCGGTCGCGTCCGGGGTTGGCACGGCCGCGATCCAAGTGGCCCACGCCGCCGGGGCGACGGTTTATGGCACCTCGCGCACGGCGGACAAGCTCCAGCGGCTCCATGAATTGAATCTCGGGCTCGATCAGAGCGTGTCGGTGGGCAGTGAGCCGGCGACATTTGTGGAAGCGGTGCAGAAATGGACGAATGGCGCCGGCGTCGATGTCATTCTCGATCTCGTGGGCGGCAGCTACTTCACTGCAAATCTCGAAGCACTCGCGTCACGAGGCCGATTGATTTGCGTCGGCACAACGGCTGGCACGAAATCGGAGATCAACCTCGGGCTGCTCTTGCGAAAACGGCTGACTATCATCGGCACGACGCTTCGCGGCCGCTCGATTGAAGAAAAAGCCGAGGCCACGCGGCTCTTTGCCTCTTCCGTTCTCCCGCTGGTGTCACGCGGCGCGATTCGTCCGGTGATCGACCGTGTTTATCCGGCAAATGAAATCCGCGACGCGCATCAGCGGATGGAATCCAACGCGAGCTTCGGCAAAATCGTGCTGACATTTGGCTGACAAGAGAGAGATCAGCCGCCTTCGTCCCGCAGTCGCGGGACTACGGCGCAGCGGGGAGGACAGAGGACGAAGGACAGCGATCTGAGAATGGCGAATCGTGATTGGTGATTAGTGAAAAGTAATTGCTGAAAGAAGACAGAAGACAGAGGACAGAGTTCGACTCGATTTTTCCACCGAGTTTTGTGCTGAATCGATTAGATTGGAAAGCAAATGAGTATGGAAACGGACGAACCACCAAAGCTGGACAATCTCATCCTTGGCGAGATCCAGGTGCTTCTCGCTGAGAAACGAACTGCGCTCGCGACTCTGCGCACCGGTATCGCCGTCTTCGCTCTGCCTCTGTCCGTCCTGAGCGTGCTCATCGCGACCTCGCGCTATTACCATATTGGTGCCGTG
The DNA here is from genome assembly GCA_035567015.1 of Chthoniobacterales bacterium. GTDB lineage: Bacteria > Verrucomicrobiota > Verrucomicrobiia > Chthoniobacterales > UBA10450 > AV133. The sequence goes on from DATMPQ010000019.1 coordinate 6,286, forward strand.
ATCCCTCTGTTGCTGCCGCTGTTGCTCCTAAACTTGGGTCTGATCGTGCTCGGCTCCTGGCTTATCTACCGTGCAATCCGCCACCTTCACCGGTACGACCACCGCATTCGGGAGCTCACCCAGAAATATCGGTCAATCGCGGACTTTGTGGATTAGCGCTAACAGAAGACGGAGGTCAGCCGCCTTCGTCCCGCAGTCGCGGGACTACGGCGAGCCAAGGACGACAGGGATCAGATATCAGAGGGCAGAGGTCAGGTGCTCTTGAGTGCGCTCGCTCCCAGCCAGCCTTTGATCTTGTCGGAATTCTTTTCGTTAAAGGCGTAGGTAACTTTGCCGAGCGGATGGCGGACAACCACGCGAAGTTTGTTTCTGTTCCGGTCGGTGATGCATTGCTGGAAATTTGCTCTGCTCATATGAAAGGCGGCCGCCAGATTCCTTTGCACGCAGAACACCGAGTCGCTCATGAATTTCAGGCGACACCGTTTGGAGGAAGCCTCGGCGATATCAGGCGATTCGTTTAGCTTACTTTTAAAGACCTGTTTGCAGATTCCGGAGGCTTCTTTCACGGTCTTGTGGTCCATCCTCCGGACGGCCTCCTTCAAGTGACCGAGCTTGATGTATTGCTTGAAGAAGATCACCGCCGCGATCGCAGGCAAGATCAAGCCGTGCCCATTGAGATGTTTAGTGTCGCCGATGCTCGCATTTAGAGCGGTGATGCTGAGGTTCCAGAGAAGTAAAAGCACGCTGATAATTGCCTCACCCAGCAAAGCATGCAGGGACGGTTTCACCATGGCGACAACTCCGGTTCCCAACATCAGGAGAGCGAGACCAACGAGGCCGACGTTCAAAACATTCACCTGAACGGCGTTAAAACCAATGAATAGGTTGATGACGCCCCAGACAATACCGGCGATGGCGGCAGTGCGAATCGTTTTGCGTGCGCAAACAACGAGCAGGGCTTGGTTTTCGGTCGAATCAAAGACAGGATCGTGCTGCATGGTCGCAGGTTTGAGCAACCTGTGTGCCGCCCCATCGCCACTACACCGCTTCGCGAAT
>DATMPQ010000020.1:0-6111 GCA_035567015.1 Chthoniobacterales bacterium
GACAGAGCACGTCGGACCCTGAGCAACAGCAATGTCCACCGATAACGGGCCAGAAGTTAAGTTCGAAATCGGCCACGTCTTGTTCATCGACATCGTTGGTTACTCGAAACTGCTCATCAATCAGCAGAGTGAGCAGATTCAAAAGTTAAAAGAGATCGTCCGCGGAACCGAGCAAGTCCGTTTAGCCGAAGCAGAACGCAAACTGTTGCGCTTGCCGACGGGTGACGGCGGCGCGCTTGTTTTTCGCACTAGCCCGGAAGCGCCGGTCTTGTGCGCGTTGGAAATTGCTACCGCGCTTAAGAAGCATCCAGAGCTTCGAGTTCGAATGGGAATTCACAGCGGTCCGGTCAATGAGATCGCCGACCTAAACGCGCAAGCCAACATCGCCGGTGCTGGAATTAACACGGCGCAACGCGTGATGGATTGCGGAGATGCTGGGCACATTCTTCTCTCCCAGCGCGTTGCCGGCGATCTCGAACATTATCCACGCTGGAAGCCCTATCTGCACGAACTCGGCGAATGCGAAGTGAAACACGGCCACCGATTATCTCTCGTTAACTTCGGCGACGGGGAAATTGGTAATCGAGAGGCGCCGCAGAAATTCCGTCAGGCCAGAGCGGCTAGGGCAACGAAGCAATGGAAAGTCGCGGTTACCGCTCTGGTCGTGATCTTAATAGTAGCGGGCGGACTTTACTATCGTTCACGTCTAGGCAAGTCATTGACGGATAAGGACACGATTGTTCTGGCTGATTTCACGAACACGACCGGCGATCCGGTATTTGACAGCACTCTTCGACAAGGACTCGCCTCGCAGCTTGAGCAGACACCGTTTCTGAGCCTTATTTCGGACTCCCGAATTGCGCAGACGCTAACCCTGATGTCGCAATCGAAAGACGCACGGCTCACGCCGGAGGTGGCGCGCCAGGTTGGCCAACGCGTTGGGAGCGCCGCCAGTATCGAAGGTTCGATTTCTATGTTGGGCAGTGAGTATGTCGTAGGTTTGAAGGCGGTGAACTGCCGCACGGGCGATCTGCTGGCGCAAGAACAAGAGACCGCGACTGGTAAAGAACATGTGCTGAGCGCACTCGGTCAGGCCGCAACCAAGATGCGGAAGAGATTAGGTGAATCGCTGGCGTCGGTTCAGAAGTACGATGCCTTGCCGGAAGATATCACGACATCCTCACTGGAAGCGCTGCAAGCTTACGCCCTTGGGAACAAGGCAACCGATATTGATAACAATTATCTGGCCGCGATTCCGCTTTTTCAGCGAGCCATCGCCCTCGACCCGAATTTTGCCATGGCCTACCTCCAGTTAGCGGAATCTTATCAGCCTCAAGGCGAGCTCGCACTCGCCGCTGAAAATACGCGCAAGGCCTACAACCTGCGTGAGCGAACAAGCGATCACGAAAAACTCAGCATCGAGGTCTTTTATGAAATCGTCGTTATGGGCAACCTGGAGGCCGCCCGGCGCTCCTGCGAATTAATCGCCCAGACCTACCCGCACGATGAGAGTGTGCAGATCTATCTTTGGTACATCTCTCTCATATGCGGAGATTACGCCAGGGCCGACGCGGCGGCGAAGCGAGCATTTGAGATCAATCCCGACAGTTCAAACAATTATGTCAGTTTGATGTATTGCGACCAGTACTTGGGCCGGCTCGATCAAGCGAAAGCCGCGGCAGAGCAATCGCGGGTAAAGAAGCTCAATTCTCCCTGGTATCCGCTCATTCTTTACGTTGTCGATTTTCTCCAGAACGATCCCGCTGGAATGGCGCAACAGGCAGCCGCGACCGTGGGAATTCCGGGCGTGGAGGATCAGATGTTTTTCGTCGAATCCGACACCGCGGCGGATCACGGCAAGTTTGGCCAGGCTCGCGAACTCGCGCGACGCGCGGCCGACTCAGCGCGACGGGCGCAGGAAAATGAAACCGCGGCAGAGTACGCGGGGCACAATTCGGTCCGCGAAGCGCTGGTCGGACTGGCCGAAGTCGCTAAAGAGGATGCACAGTCCGCTCTCAAATCGATAAAAGGGAAACACGGCGAAGGATTTTCCGCGATTGCGTTCGCGCTCGCAGGCGACATGGCGGACGCTAATCGGGCGATTGAGGACCTGACAAAGCGATTCCCCCAAGACACAGTCGTTCAAACTCGATATCTGCCGATGGCTCGGTCGGCTCTCGCCCTCAACAGCGGAAACGCGCAGGCCGCCCTCGATGCCCTGATCGCAGCTGCGCCTTATGAACTTGGACACACCAACGAGGACTTCACCTTTGCAGTCTATCCCATTTATTTTCGGGGCCAGGCTTATCTAACGGCGAAGAACGGTGCCGCCGCAGGCGAATTCCAAAAGATTCTCGATCACTCTAGCATTGTTGGAAATGAGCCAATCGGCGCGCTGGCTCACTTAGGCTTGGGTCGCGCCTACACGCTATCCGGCGACACGGCAAAAGCTAAAACTGCCTATCAGGATTTCCTCACTCTTTGGAAAGACGCCGATCCAGACATCCCTCTTTTGATCCAGGCAAAAGCGGAGTACGCAAAGTTGCCGTGAATCCACGAAATTTTTTCGCCGAGCTCAAGCGGCGCAACGTCTATAAGGTTGCGATCACCTACGCGGTGGTGGCGTGGCTGCTCGTGCAAGCCGCGTCGATTTTGCTGCCGACTTTTGAAGCACCGACCTGGGTGATGAAAGCTTTCGTCGTTTTCCTCGCCGTGGGATTTGTCATTTCGGTGATGATCTCCTGGGCTTTCGAAGCGACACCGCAAGGTCTAAAGCGCACTGAAGAGGTTCCGCCCGACGTGGCTGCCAAACTGCCGACTTGGGGCCCCTGGAAATTTGCCACGTTCGTTGTTACCGTGGCAGTCATCGCGGCTGGTCTGCTCGCCTTCAATCTTTTTCGAACCAAACCAGCCCCGCCTCCAACAACGGCTGCGCCAATTACGAACAAGTCCGTCGCCGTGCTGGCGTTCGCCAATCTCAGCGACGACAAGGGCAGCGAATATTTTTCAGACGGAATTAGTGAGGAGTTGCTGACTGTGCTGCAAAAAATTCCCGGTCTGCACGTCGCCGCGCGGACCTCAGCCTTTTCGTTCAAAGGCAAGAATGCGACGGCCCAGGAGATCGGGCAGAAACTTGGCGTTGCGCATTTGGTCGAAGGAAGTGTGCGCAAGGCCGGCGACGTTGTGCGGATCGCGGCCCGGCTCACCCGCGCCGACACGGGCGAGGATCTCTGGTCAGAAAACTACACCCGTGATTTGAAGGATGTGTTCGCGGTGCAAACCGAGCTCGCACAGACAATCGTCGAACAACTGCGCGGTCGGTTCGCCGGAGGAGAGACCGGTCCAACGGCGAAAGAGAAAATTCAAGCCGAGGTGCAGGCGGCCGAAAAAGGCGGAACGAAAAATGTGCAAGCGCACGAATTTTATCTGCAGGGCCGCTTTTATCGAGATCGCCACTCCGAAAAGAGTGTGGGCGAAGCTCTGGCCGCGTATCAACACGCCGTCGAACTGGATCCTGGGTTCGCGCTCGCCTGGGCCGGGCTCGCGGACACGCATTCCTGGTTTTGTGCTTTTTCGACCGCGGGAGGACAGAAAAGTTTCGACGCCCATTTGGCCAGCGCAAAGGACGCAGTGGGGAGGGCCCTGGCCATTGAGCCTAACTTGCCGGAAGGACTGTTCGCCCGCGCCACGATCCAGACGAATTTCGATTTCGACTGGAACGGAGCGGCTCAAACAGTGAGCAAGGCGTTGGCGCTGGCTCCGGCAGATCCGAAGATTGTCATCGCAGCGGCCAACCTCGAGATAGCACGCGGAAATATGGATCGAGCCCTCGAGCTTTTCCGCAAGGCCGTGGACCTGGATCCGGTCAACCCGACAGCCCGATCATTTCTCGCGTTTAACCTGGCGGTGACGAAGCATTTCGCGGAAGCGCGCGCCGAATTCCCGCGCGTGGTGGAGTTGAATCCGGCGGCGCCGTGGGCGCACGCCGGTCTCGGTCTATCATATCTGCTGGAGAGTAAATTCGAAGAAGCCGCCACTGCAGCACAAGGCGATGCCGGCGACTGGGCGCGACTGCTCATCGTGGCGTGTGCGCGCTGGGGCCAGAAACGAATCCCGGAATCAGATGCGGCGCTCGCCGAGTTAACTGCGAACGATAGCGAAACGGCGGCATATCAGATTGCCCAGGTTTACGCATATCGGAATGACAAAAATCGGGCTTTCGAATGGTTGGAGCGGGCCCGCCGGCAACGCGACCCAGGTTTGGCCAGTTTGCGGAAAGATCCGCTCCTGACAAACCTGCAGTCCGATCCGCGCTGGAACGCATTCCTGCACAAGATGGGGCTGGCCGACGACCAATTAAAATGAGCGCTCCGGAGGGTAAGGCGAACGCATGAATTTCTTCGCCGAGCTGAAGCGGCGCAACGTTTACAAGGTTGCGGTGGCGTACATCGTCGCGGGTTGGGCTCTTTCGCAGGGAATCGCGCAGGTGTTTCCGGTCTTCGATGTTCCGAACTGGGTCATCCGCTTGATTGTCCTGCTCATCATAATCGGTTTGCCCATTGCGCTTGTTCTGGCCTGGAGTTTTGAGCTAACGCCGCAGGGTATTAAACGCACAAAAACTGCCGACGCTATGCCTGAGGCGACGCGAAAGAGGAAACACGTCTGGATTTATGTGGTCGTTATCGGCGCCGCGATCTCAATCGCGTTGTTCTTTCTTGGGCGATATACCGCAACGAATACTGCCAGTGCGGCTCGCACCGAGGTGGCTACAGGCATTTCGAACAAATCGATCGCGGTGCTTCCGTTCGAAAATCTGAGTGAGGAAAAGCAAAACGAATACTTCGCCGATGGCGTGCAGGATGAAATTCTAACCGACCTGTCAAAGATTGCGGACCTGAAAGTCATCAGCCGCACGTCGGTGATGCAGTATAAGAGCGGACTTGCACGTAATCTGCGCAAGATCGGCGAGGAGCTAGGCGTTGCGCACGTGTTGGAAGGCAGCGTGCAACGTGCCGCCAACAAGATTCGGGTGAACGCGCAGCTGATCGATGCCCGCACCGACGCGCATCTCTGGGCTCAGACCTACGATCGCGACCTGGCCGATGTGTTCGCCATTCAAAGCGAAGTCGCACAGGCGATCGCCGATCAGTTGAACGCTAAGCTTTCTCCGGCGGAAAAAGTGGCTATTAAACAACGACCCACGGCCGACCTGGTGGCCTATGATCTTTATCTGCGAGCCGAAGCTCTTCGCGCCGCGACAAGTTTCAACGCGCTGCTCAAGGAAAATCTTTTCGAAGCCACGCGTCTTCTCGAACAGGCCACCGCGCGCGATCCGACGTTTTTTCTGGCCTATTGCAGATTGGCTGAAGCGCATGACCTAATTTACTTTTTCGGAAGCGATCACACCCCGGCCCGCCTTGCACTAGCAAACACGGCTGTCCAGACTGCGTTGCGTTTGCGGCCCGGCTCCGGTGAAGCGCACCTTGCCTTGGCGGAGCATTTCTATCGCGGTTACCGAGACTACGAACACGCCCTGGCCGAATTGACTCTGGCCCGCCGCCTATTGCCAAACGATTCACTGGTCTTCGAACTAACTGGTTTCATCGCTCGACGACAAGGTCGGTGGGAGGAATCCACAACCGATCTTAAGCGCGCACTGGAGCTCGACCCGCGCAACCTTTTCTTCCTCCAGCAGTTGTCCTTCACTTATGAATTGCAGCGCCACTATCGAGACCTCGCTGCAGTTCTGGACCAGGCGCTTAAACTGGTTCCGTCCGACCCGGACACACGGGTGACGCGAGCATCGGTCGATCTCGCAGAGCGCGCAGACACAAGACCCGTTCATGCAACCATTGAGGCCGTCATCGCCGAGGACCCTAATGCTGCCAGAACCATCGCTGAGCGATGGTTCTACGTTGCCATGTGCGAGCGCGACAACCTCGGCGTCTCTCGCGCCCTCGCGGTTGTTCCTCCTGAGGGAATTAGTGGAGGCAGCACTTGGTTACCTCGCGCCTATTTTGAGGGCGTGGCGGCCCGCGCTCGGGGTGACGCGACCGTTGCGAGCGCGGCATTTACCGCTGCTCGCGCCGAAGTTGAAAAGACTACGCGCGA
>DATMPQ010000021.1:0-3083 GCA_035567015.1 Chthoniobacterales bacterium
GCTTGCTCTTGGGTTCGGCCATGACGCCTCGGCGCGGCGTCCGCTTGGTCTAGTGATTGTCGGCGGCCTGATTTTCTCACAAATGGTCACGCTTTTTGTGACACCCGTGATTTATCTCTGGCTTGAATGGTTCCAGGAACATGTTCTCGACCGCGTCCCATTTCTGCGCAGCGCGCACATGCATCACGAAGGCGAAATCGTCCCGCATCCCAGCGGGATTGGCGACGGCGAACTCGAACCGGCCGGTGTGCCGTAATAAACGCCGAAGCACGAATGACGAAGGAAGCCCGAATGCTCAAATGACGACAGAGTAACGAGGTGCTCGCTTCGTCAATTTTGGCTTCCGTCATTCATTCGAGCTTCGGCATTCGTCATTCGTCATTTATGTTTAGGCATGCTGGCGATGGTTTTGGAGAGGCCGGGAAAGGGACGACAACATGGTCCCCTGCAGTTGCGCGATGTGCCGAAGCCGAAGCCAGGCGAGGGACAATTGCTCGTGCGAGTTTCCACGTGCGCGGTTTGCCGTACCGATCTTCACATTGTCGATGGCGAATTGCCGGATCCGAAGCTGCCACTCATTCCCGGACACCAAATCGTCGGGTACGTCGAAGAGATCGGCACAGGCGTTCAATCGAAATTCGAAATCGGTGATCGCGTCGGGATTCCGTGGCTCGGCTGGACGGATGGCGAATGCGTTTATTGTCAATCGAATCGCGAGAATCTTTGCAATCGCGCACGCTTCACCGGCTACACCATCGACGGCGGTTATGCCGAGTTTGCCATTGCGGACATGCGATTTTGTTTTCATCTTCCTAACGAATACAACGATGTCAATGTGTCGCCGCTTTTGTGCGCCGGCATGCTCGGCTACCGCTCCTATCGCAAAACTGGCGATGCGCATCGCCTCGGCATTTATGGTTTCGGCAACGCTGCGCACTTGATCGCACAAGTCGCGCTTTATCAGAGGCGAAAAGTTTTCGCATTTACGCGCCCGGGAGACAAAGCTGGCCGGGAATCGGCGCGTTCGTTGGGCGTGGTCTGGGCTGGCGGCTCCGATGAAATGCCGCCGGAAAAACTCGACGCCGCAATTATCTTTGCGCCTGTCGGCGCACTCGTTCCGGCGGCTCTGCGCGCCCTCGCCAAAGGCGGCATCGTTGTTTGTGGCGGCATTCACATGAGCGACATCCCCTCGTTTCCATATGTTGATCTTTGGGGCGAACGCGTAATTTGTTCCGTCGCAAACTTGACGCGCCGCGATGGGGAGGAATTTCTCGAGATCGCGCCGCGCGTTCGTGTGCGCACAAAAACGGAAATGTTTCCGCTCGAAGAAGCCAACACCGCGCTTGAAAAATTCCGCTCGGGACAGCTCAATGGCACCGCCGTCCTTATGATAGGCACTGAACGCTGACGCCCTATGTCCTCGCATTTACCTTCCGAACACACCGGCTCGGGTGAATTCCAACGTCAGGAAGACGTATTCCGTGAATGGATTTCAACAGATGGATCGACATCGTATCCCGCCGCGGCGGGCCGTTATCATCTTTATGTCTCGCTCGCCTGCCCGTGGGCGAGTCGGACCATCATCTTCCGGAAACTGAAAGGACTCGAGAACGCCATTGGCATAACCGTTGTCGATCCAATTCGCGACGAGCGCGGCTGGGCCTTTCGTGATGGACCCGGTTACAGCATCGATCCGATCAACGGTTTCAAGTTTCTCAGTGAGGCCTACGCCGCGACCGATGCCAACTTCGACGGCCGCGTCACCGTGCCGGTGCTTTGGGACAAAGAAACGAAAAAAATCGTCAACAATTGCGAGGACGACATCTGCCGCATGTTCAACGATACCTTCAACGCGGTCGCGCGAAATAAAGATGTCGATTTTTTTCCAAACGAGATTGAGGCAGAGCACGCAAAGCTTTGCGATTTTCTCTACGACAACGTGAACAACGGCGTTTACAAAGCTGGCTTCGCCACGCGCCAGCGACCCTACGAAATTTCTTGCAAGAAAGTTTTCGAAGCGCTCGACGAGTTGGAGAAGCGCTTATCGAGAAGTCGTTACTTGTTGGGCAATCGCATCGTAGAAGCCGACTGGCGCCTTTTCTGCACTCTTGTGCGCTTCGACGTCGTCTATCACGGCCACTTCAAGTGCAACATCCGGCGCATCATCGATTACCCCAATCTGCAAGGTTACTTGATGGATCTCTATCAGCAGCCGGCCATTGCCGAGACCGTCAACTTCGATCACATCAAGCGCCACTACTACATGACGCACGAAGAAATTAACCCGACCCGCATCGTCCCCATCGGCCCTGCGCTCAACCTCATGCAACCGCACGGACGCGAGAAGCGCTGAAGCGATTATCCGAAAGCCAGGCGTGTTTTGCACCAAATGGCGGAGCCAAGTAGGCGTGGCCGGAGCCGAAAATGACGAGCACGCCCGCCGTTTGCATGAGCTTTGCAAAGATCTTCGCGTTGCGCAGATACGAGGCGCCGTTCAAATCCGCACCCGGGCGCGGATTTGTTTCCCAAGCGCAGGGCGCGTAATAAGATTCGCGATGATCGGCATCGGTGGAGCCTTAGAATCGACAATGGACGAAGGGCGAATCCCGGTGCAATTTTCCGCGCAGCGGGTTCAAAATGGGTGACGATTCAACAAAGACATTGTCAAGGCCGGGGAAAAGCTTGCGCATTTTAGTTGTCGAGGATCACGGGGAAACGCTCCAGGTCTTGTCCCGTCTCCTCAGCCATTTCGGTCACGAGATTTTGGTCGCCGATTGCATGCAGAGCGCGCTGGAGGTTGTGCAGTCGAAGGAGTTCGACGTCGTCTTGTGCGACATTGGCTTGCCCGACGGAAGCGGCTACGATCTGATCTCTCAGGCCAAACGAAAACAACCTGTCAAATGCGTAGCCCTTACTGGATTTGACAGGGACGAGGACATCAGGCGCGGGAAAGAAGCCGGGTTCGATTTCCATCTCACCAAACCGGTGGACTTCCACGAGCTGCGCACTGTTCTGGACCAGATCGCTTCCTAAGGAGCGCTCGCTGCAGCTTGCCGTGGCCGCGGAGCTCTGATCTGAATTTG
>DATMPQ010000022.1:0-4166 GCA_035567015.1 Chthoniobacterales bacterium
GCCGCGCGGCGTATCAACCGCTCTCATCAGATCGCTCTCGCAATCTGCACACTTCAGAACCGCTCCCATCGGAGATGCATGCAAGATCAGAGATCCCACGCCACTCACACAGTCGCATGAATTGCATCGAATCTTCGCAAGTGTGATGTCAGGAACGAAGATCTGTTGGAGGAGACGTGCCGCGACATTGCCGTCGAGCAAAAGATCGGAGACGTTATTAGGCATGGTATCTATCCTCCTGACGGACCAAATCGTTCTGTCTTGATGTTGAGAGGGTCAAATCCGAGTTCTGTAAGAAGATTGGCCGCAGTCTCGACGAAGCGAGTGGGACCGCAAACATAGATCGCCGGGTTATGTGCAGGTGGAAACAAATTTGCTGAAAGCAGGCCTTTGGTGATTCGCCCACGGTGGCCCGTCCAATCCTCTGGTTGCTGGCGGGTAAGCGCGTAGACAAGGCGAAAGCTGGAATCACGCCGCGTCAGCGCTTCGAGCTCGTCTCGGTAAACTATATCTTCCCAAGTTCGAGCCGAGTATATCAGTAGGGCGGGAGGGCGGCTTGGCCGTCTATCGCGGTGACGAAGCATCGACATCAACGGCGTGATACCAGTTCCACCAGCGAGCAGGTAAACCGGCCTCATTGCGGCGCTGGTCCAGACGAAATATCCCCCGATAGGTCCCCGAAGCTCGAGTTGGTCGCCGACCCGTAGCTCATCCAGTAGATAGGGGGAAACCTCGCCGTCTTTCACTCGCTCTACGGTCAACGCAAGCAATTCGTCTTCGGGCGGAGACGAGATGGAATAGCTACGCTGCGCTTGATATCCGTCCTCGGCCGTGAGCCGGATATCGACGTGCTGGCCCGGGAGGTGTCCTGGCCAGCTGGCTGGCTCCAGCATGAGACTCTTTACACGGCACGTTTCCACCACGACCTCGCGTACCTGAGCGAATTGCCAATTAAGCCGTTTGAGTGGAGATGCAGGATTAGTCTCCGTCATATCTCTGCTCTTTCCAGGGGTCGCCGTAGTTGTGATATCCCAGTGACTCCCAAAAGCCGCGCTCGTTTCTCAGCATAAATCGGATTCTGCGCACCCATTTGGCACTCTTCCAGAAGTAAAGATGCGGTACCAAAAGGCGAGCTGGCCCGCCGTGAGCGGGTGGGATCGGTAGGCCGTCGCAACGAGTAACGATCATGCCCTTGCCGCCGGCCAGATCCGCAACAGGAACGTTTGTTGAATAGCCACCATCGCAATGAACCATGACATAAGGTTCGGGAGGCTCTGAAAGCCCTGCTGCTTTCAACAGATCGTCGAAGGTGACGCCCTGCCATGTCGTATCGAGCTTCGACCATTTCGTGACGCAATGAATATCGGTCTTGACCGTAGTCTGCGGCAGCGCTTCGAACTCGGCCCAACTCCACACCCTGAGCAGGGAACCGCCAAGCTGAAGAGCCAAATTCCAGTCTGCCACTTTGGTTTGTGGGGTTGGGCCCGCCGAAAGAATCGGGAATTCAGTTGTCACGTACTGCCCGGGCGGCACACGATCCGTCTTAGTTTCCTCGTGTCGCTTCGACCTAAACCCGCGAGAGATGTGAGCCTCATCCATAGAATCATGCCTTTCTTAGGCGTTAGCGCGCCACGGAAGAAGAACTTGGACGCCGTTATCCGGTCATCCGCCGGTCGTTCGGCTACACTTGCTACAAACGCATTCGCCTGTCGATGGGCGCTAAGGCGAATGCATCAAGATTTAAAAAGCGAAGGCAATTGCCGACGCGCGCGATACTCACCAGCCCTGTATCTCCTGTCTCATTCACGATGGAAAGCTCATCAGCCGCCGACGCGTTCCCGCGTCTGGCTTAGTTCGCAGGAGATAAAGGGATGGGTATCACATTTCGGACAGCAGCCGTCGTCATTGCGACCAGTGCGATCGCAACGACCTTATTCTTCGGATCTCTTAAAAATGGCAACGCGCAGACCACCAGTCGCTACTTGCCTGAATACACGGCCGATGGGCAACTCCTTCTGCCGAAGGATTGGCACCATTGGGTGTACCTCGGATCTCCACTTACGCCAAATGCGCTGAATGATGGCAAGGCGAACTTCCCGGAATTTCACAACGTCTACATCGAGCCGGGTTCATATGAGATTTACAAAAAGACCGGTCAATTTCCCGAAGGAACGATCTTCTTCAAGGAGCTTCAACTTACACTACCTGGCGAGAACCCAGACGGATCGCGAACCGAGCCGTCGGGAAGAGGTTACTTCCCCGGACCTTTCAACGGCGCCGATGTCACGGTCAAGGATTCCAAGCGTTTCGCCGAAACCAACGGATGGGGATATTTCAATTTCAATCATCATGAGCCAAAGGCTCCGATGGCGAAAGTGAAGGCGAAGGGGGAATGCGCGTATTGCCACATCGCGAGCGCGAAAAAGGATGAGGTGTGGACCCAGTTCTATCCCCTGTTGGACAAATGATGTGTTCCGCTCGACATCCACCGCTAAGCACAGGGACTAAGTCATGAAAGCCGCGCGCGCCGCTACTCTCGGCATTTCCGGAATTGCCGCAATCATTGTAATCGCCGGGCTGGGTTCCACGCTAGCGACTACGATTAACAGCGCTCCGCAAACCCAGGCAGCCGTCGACGTGGATGGTAACCTGAGCGTTCCGCGTGACTATCGGACCACTTATGAACCGCTCGGAAGCTGGGCAGTAGCGGCTGATGAAGGCCGAGGCTCAAAGGAGCTGCACGCCGTGTTCGCGTCGCCTGGGTCTGTCGAGGCCTATCGTAAAGACGGCCGATTTCCTGACGGAACGGTACTCGTAAAAGAGGTGTTCAAGACCGCCACCAAGGAAATGACAACCGGTACCGTCAGCCACGCCGACGAGTTGAAAGGCTGGTTCGTCATGGTGAAGGACAGTACCGGGCGCTATCCGGGCCACACCTTGTGGGGCGATGGGTGGGGGTGGTCGTGGTTTGACGCTGCTAACCCCACAAAGACAACATCCACCGACTACAGACTAAATTGCAAATCCTGCCACGTGCCAGCGCGGGCGACCGATTGGATCTACGTCGATGGATACCCTGCATTAAAACGATAGAGAAGGCGTTTCGCGAAAAGTTAGACCTAACCCCTGTTTTCAAGCTCAACCAAAGGAGTAGCAGATGGCAAAAGAGGCGATGATGAAGGACATGTCTATGGCGAAAGGAAAGCCTGGACATCTCTATATACAAACCAACGAAGTCGCGAATGCGATTATTCACTACGAGCGGAGCTCAACTGGCGCTCTTAGCGAGGTGGAACGCATCAGCACAGGTGGAGCAGGGTCTGGCGAATTCAAGCCGATCAGCGGTCAAGAAAGCGCACCCAACGCCTTCGAGGGCGCGGGAAGCATCATCTTTACGCCGGATCGACGCTTTCTGTTCACGACAAATGGTGGAGACAATTCCGTTTCGAGCTTCCGTGTGAGCGAAGACGGTCGCCTCTCGCTGGTCGATGTCAAGCCAACGGGCAATCCCGTAGAAGGCAAAAGCGGAACTGCTAAATCGCTCGCGTTTGCTCCTTCTACTCGGACGCTTTTCGTGTTGCATTCGTTCGGCCCCGATCACCTGCGACTGATGTCTGTCGATGCCGAAGGTAAGCTCACGTGCCGCCACGAGCGATACACGATCAATACATATAGCAAGAGGAACCGCGTAGCTACTATGGTGGTGGTCTCGCCTAAAGAGGAGCTCGTTCTTGTCGGCACCACTTTCGACGAGCCAATCGCGCACACAGGCTTGTATCCAGATGGATCGCCTATTCTCTGGGTGCAGCGGGCTGGCGGCGCGTTTCATTCGATCGCATCGAATGCGCCGGATCCCGACGGGCTCGCCGCATTCCCCCTGCAAAAGGATGGCTCGCTCGGGACGGCCAGGTTCTACGACGCAAAAGGCGGCTCTCCGTTCTACATCGGATTCCTGAACGAGCGATCGGATACGTTCGTCATCGCATACGCCGTAGGTGATGGATGCTCCATGGGCACTATCGAGAAAAACGGCACGCTCAACATCGGCTCGCTCGTAAAGATCGACACGAGCGCAGGCGTGCCGTCCGAGGTGTGCTGGCTGTCAATCTCCCCGGATGATCGTACGGTGTACGCGACGAACTTCGGCTACAGCAACATCAGCAGCT
>DATMPQ010000023.1:0-4858 GCA_035567015.1 Chthoniobacterales bacterium
AATAGCCGGCCAGTAGATGCGGACGCGGTCCCGCGCATTAATCACCTGGCTAAGGCCCTGGAGCAGTTGAGTCACGCTCAGGCCGAGAATGATTGAGAGAATGACTGCGAGATAGCCGAACTCATCCATGCGGTTGCATCACCGCTATCAATCCTCAAGGGCTTTGTCGACAACGGATCGCTGCGCCTTTTCCGATCGAAATCAGCAGCGGCCCGCGATGATTTGTTCGCCATGACCGATTCCCGATAGAGCGAACGGGATGAGCGATCCCGCTGCGGCGGGACTGCGAGGGCAGCAATGAGCGAGTGTGGGCAACGAGCGAATTTAACTGACTTAACACCGGATCCTCCCAGGCAACTTCGGTGTGACAAGCGGCCAGCCGCAGTTAGTTCTGCTATATTCTCACGTGCGGTTCATCCTCGGGGTAATTGGGATTATGTTCGTGCTCGACGCGCTATGGTGGGCCGCTTCGGTGCGCATCGCCAGGCCTACCGTCGCGCGGAGGGCCGTAGCCACCTTTAGCCTGGCTCAATTAACGGGGCTGATCTGGTTGCTAACTCAGCGCTTTTCTCACCCGGGATCGACCTCCGTATTCCCGAAGTTCGCACTCACGGCCGTGTTTATCTGGCACATGATCATCCTGCCTGTTCTCTTGGTGCTGGCAGTGGTGCTCCTGCCGATCCTCTCCGCGGCGGTCGTCGTCCGGATCGCTCGACATCGCCATAATTCCAACCCGGCTCCGGCCGATACGCACGGAGGATTGAGTCGCCGGCAATTTCTCGGGGTCGTTCTGGCCACGGCGCCGCCAATGTTGGACCTTAGCCTTGCCACCGTTGCGATGCGGCAACTTGATCGGTTTCGCATTCGGCGCTTTGTCCTGCCCATCGCTGGTTTGCCAAGCGATCTTCACGGGTTAACCATCGCCCAAGTCAGCGATATGCATGTAGGCCGGTTTACATCCGGTCGCGTCTTGCGCGAGATGGTCCGAGTCGTTAACGAGTTCCGTGCGGATCTCATCCTGCTCACCGGCGACTTGATTAACGATGCTCTCGCTGACCTCGACCATGGTCTTGAGCTGGTGAGATCGATGGAAGGCCGCTCCGGTATTTACCTGATCGAAGGTAATCATGACTTGATCGAAAACGGTGCGGAGTTCGAACGCCGAGTGAAGCAATCGGGCGTTCCATTTCTCCTCGACGAATCGGCCATTATAACCATTCGCGGCGCGCCAGTGCAACTACTCGGACTAAGTTGGACAAGGCTGCGGGAAAATGGAGACGCGGCGATTTCCGCGTCGGTGAACCGACTCATGAGCCAGCGCCAGCCGGAAAGTTTTCCCATTCTTCTGGCGCATCATCCGCATGCGTTCGATGCCGCCGCGGAGGCGTCGCTCCCGCTTACGCTTTCCGGCCATACGCATGGCGGGCAACTTATGTTAAACGAGCAATGCGGGTTTGGGCCGGCGCTGTTTCGCTATTGGTCTGGCCTTTACAGCAAAGGCGCGAGCAGACTGATCGTTTCAAACGGAGTAGGTAATTGGTTTCCGCTGCGGGTGCGCGCGCCGGCGGAACTCGTGCATCTCACCTTAGTGCGAACGTAAACCGCTGCGAGGGCAGCAGTGAGCGAGTGTGGGTAACCAGCGAGTTTCAACCTAGGCGAATGATGTCGGGATCGGTTCTGATTTCAGCTTTTCAGAATTTCAGCATGTCAGGTTCTTCTTGCGTAGCGGGAGCTGCCGAGAACCTAAGTCTCGCTCGTGTGCGGGGGCAGAAGAATCATTCGGGCAAATTGCAAAGTGCCGATGGCCAGTTGGAAAATGATGGCGGCATAAAAGAGCCAGAAAACGCCCGAGATCAGAGCGTTGTAAGCCTGCAGGAGCCCGATTGCTGTGCCCAGGATGGCGATCACATAAAAGAGATAACGATAGGCACCCATGTCCTTGATTGCCGCCCGCCCTAGTTCTGATTGGCGTCGCCGGCTGAAAAAACCGAAAACAGAAATTAGAACGAGCGAGAAACCGCTGCACCAGTGCCAGATGGAAAGCGGCGTTGGTTTGATCGTTAGCAAGAGCATGCCGAATAAACAAGAGAGAAGGGGGACCAGGGCGCTGCCGAGCAAAAGCCACAGGCGAAACTTATCCACGAGCGACCACTCATGCAGCGAACTGCTGCGAAACGCTACGACGACCCCGGCAAATCCGGCCAGCGCCACCGCGATTTGAGCGCCAGTCGCGAGAGCTTCACCTGGTTCCATCGCTTTGGATTAGATCGGATTCAAGCGACGCAAACAAACACGAAGTTCGGGCAACGCGCCGCTTTCGGGCGCTTTGTCCAGCTGATGATTTGGCGGCCACTATGCCGGGCCAGGAAGATTGCCCAATTTAACGTTTCAACGAATCACGAGGGCGAAGCCTAAATGTTAAATGTGGACGCGACCCATTTCCCTCATTTTCCTCCACTGCGATATGCCTCGCTATTAGGTCGATGTCTGCGATTAGTATAATATGTCTTTGGAATCCTGTCCCACCTGCGGTTACGCGCTTTCAATCCTGGATCATCATTGCCGCCTTTGTGCTCTCCCATTGAGGGCGCTCCCATTGTCCCGGCCGTTTGATGCGAAACGCCTGCCGCAAATAATCACGGCCGTAGTGGCGCTAAGCGTTCTCGTTTACTGGATATTCTTCCGCTGACGAAACGTGGGGACAGGATCAGCGGGATTTCTTCTCCAAGCGCAAAGCGAGCCCCGCGAACATGCCGCGCTGCCGTGTGAATGCGAGTTGTAGCCGCAGTCGCTTTCATGCTACACAATTTCGCTGTCTCGCGAGTGCGATGTCGCTAACATCATAGCCTAATGAGTGTGCAAGATTCTGACGCCACAATGGCTGTGTTCCTCGACCTGGAAAACATCGCGCTGGGCGCGCATGATGCGCACTTTCCCGCGTTCGACATCCGCAAGGTGCTCGAGCGTCTGCTGCTCAAGGGCCAGATCGTGGTCAAGAAAGCCTACTGCGATTTTGAGCGCTACAAGACGTTTAAGCGGGGGCTGCACGAAGCGGCGTTCGAGCTCATCGAGATTCCGCACGTGCGCCAGTCGGGCAAAAACTCTGCCGATATTCGAATGGTCGTTGATGCGCTCGATCTCTGTTACACCAAGAGTCACGTTGACACCTTCGTCATCATCAGCGGCGACTCGGACTTTTCTCCGCTCGTCAGCAAATTGCGCGAGAACGACAAGACGGTCATCGGCGTCGGGGTTAAAAAGTCCACGTCTGATCTATTCATCAGCAACTGCGACGAATTTCTCTATTACGACGATTTCGTGCGCGTGGAGCCGGCAAAGAAGCGTCCGAACGAGGCCGCGTCCACGCCGGCAGCGAAAACTGGTAAAGATCAGGGACCTTCGATCGACGGGGCGCTCGATCTTCTGAGGAAAACCTTGGAAGCGCTGCGGGCCGAGCGAGGCGAGGATTATCCGATCCGCGGCTCACTCATGAAGCAGGCGATGAAACGTCAAAACCCCGGTTTCAACGAGCGTGCGCATGGGTTCCGTGCTTTCAACGAACTGCTCCTCGAAGCGCAAAAGCGTGGGCTGCTAAAGCTGGAGCGCGACAAGCAAGTCGGTACCTACATTGTCCACGCGGTCGAGTAACCAAGGGGGGCGTAAGAGTTTCGCACATGTCCCCGAGGCAGTTTAGGGGAACGTCGAAAAATCCTTACAAACGTGGCACTGTGTTGCGTAGGATTTCCGGCAGATGAAAGAACGCCATCGAGACATCGCGTCTGCATTGCCCGCTGATCTAGATTCGTTGCCCCGGTTACGCGGGTTTCGCTTGCGCGGGATGGAGATGACCCGGCTGGAAACTTTCATCGACGCAGCGTTCGCGTTCGCGATCTCGATGCTGGTGATCGCCGCACAGCAGATCCCCGACAACATCCAGATGCTCCTGGCCGCATTTAAGAATGTACCGACCTTTGTCTGTAGCATCGCGGTGCTGGGGATCTTTTGGCGGGGCCATTGGTTGTGGAGTCGGCGTTACGGCCTCGAAGACGGCGCCTCGATTCTGATTAGCTGGGCGATGATTGTTACGATCCTGATCTTTATCTATCCGCTGAAGGCAATCTTCGGGGCGATGTGGTACTCTCTGAGCAATGGCCAGATCGGCCAGCCGTTCTCGCTCCACACCACCGAATCGCAGGCGAGAACTATCTTTGCGATCTACGCGCTCGGCTTGGTTGCCATTTCCGCCGAAATCCTGCTCCTGAATCTGCGTGCCTGGCAATTGAGGGACCCATTGCGATTGAATGCACGGGAAAGACTGGCGACGTGCGGCGAACTGACGGGCTGGAGCATCCCGGTAAGCGTCGGAATCGTGTCGCTGGTCTTTGCGCTTATTTTGCCGGCAGAGAAGATCCAATGGAGTGGCTGGGTTTATTTCTCGATGATCATCCTGGTGCCGCTGCATGACCACTACCACAGACGGAGGGTGAAGGCTGAAGAAAAGTAGGAAGTAGAACGCGGAGCTTTCGGTTAACTATTATCGGTAATTGGAAGGCAAAGGTCTGAAGTTAGAGATCAGAGGTCAGAAATCGCGTGAGGCTTACAATGAATCGTCAAAAGGTTGGATCTTTAAACCGTTCGGGCGTTACAACAACGCAAACTGACACGTGAAGGTAGGCGGACAACATTTCCGGACGATCTGGCTTCACCCGGCAAATGAGCGGATCGTGCAGTTGATCGATCAGAGATTTTTACCGCATCGTTTCGTGATCGAGGAAGTCAGTACGGTCACGCAAATGGCGAACGCAATCCGGGAAATGCATGTGCGGGGAGCGGGCCTGATTGGAGCGAGCGCCGGATA
>DATMPQ010000024.1:0-10027 GCA_035567015.1 Chthoniobacterales bacterium
GCATGCTGTTTTGTGTCGCCGGCATTGTGATTGGGGTGTTAGTGACAAATTTGCGCCGCCATTTGAACAGCAAATGGGTTTGGATCGGCGTTGCGTGCTCGATGTTGATCTTTTTGCCGAATTTCATCTGGCAAGTGCAACACCACTTCATTTCCCTCAATTTTTTGCGTTATATCCACGAACGCGATGTGCAGATCGGACGCACCAAGCATTTTCTCCCCGATCAATTGATGGAAACTCTCCTGACCTTTCCGCTCGCCGTCGCTGGTCTCTATTTTTACTTCTTCGGGCGAGACGATCGGCGCTTCCGTGCGCTCGGCTGGATGTATGTCGTTCCGTTTCTTCTTCTTTGGATTGGCAATGGCCGCGGATACTATCTAGCGCCGGCTTACCCGATGCTTTACGCGGGCGGGAGCGTCTGGCTTGAGCAACGTCTGAAACCGTTGCGGCGGCCCTGGTTAATCATGACTCGCGGACTCATTTGGTCCGCTTTGTCGGTCAATATCTTAGTTGCCGGAGCTTTCGCTCTTCCCTTGCCTCCGGTGAATTCAGGATGGTGGAACGCTGCCATAAAACTGAACGACGACCTGCCTGAGGAAATCGGCTGGCCCGAACTAGTCGAAACGGTCGCGCGCATCCGTGATTCGCTCCCCGAGAATGAACGACCCCGTTTGGGAATCTTCGCCGGCAATTATGGGGAAGCAGGAGCGATCAATCTTTACGGCGCGCGCTACGGCCTGCCGCGGGCGATAAGCGGCATCAACTCTTATTGGCAACGCGGCTACGGCGAGCCGCCGCCCGAAACGCTGATTGTGCTCGGGTTCTCGCGCGAGTTCGCTGAACATCACTTTCAATCGTGGGAAGTGGTTGCTCGTTCCTGGAACCGATACGGCGTCGCAAATGAAGAGACGACCAGACATCCCGACATCTTTGTCTGCCGCCGCCTCCGGCAAAGCTGGCCCGAATTCTGGAAGACTTTTCAGCGGTATGGATAAGCGGCCCGCAAATTTTGCGGTCTAATTGGCGATACATCTGTGCGAGAACCAACCGAACGAATGCGAAAACTTGGCATTCGCGATGTCGATCTTGTGGAAACGTTCGCGCGGTCCGGCGGACCGGGGGGCCAAAATGTAAACAAGGTTTCGACGGCGGTGACGCTGCGGCACTTGCCATCGGGTATCAGCGTGATGGTCCAAGATTCGCGATCGCAAGCGCAAAATCGCAGACTCGCGCGCGAACGGTTGTTGGATGCAATCGAACACGCGCAAAAAGAGAAGCGCGCGGCAGAGATTGCGCGATGGGAAAAGGCGCGCCGCCGCCGCTCGCCGCGCCCACGCGCGCTTAAGCAGCGCATTCTGGAATCGAAACGCAAACGCGGTGAATTGAAGCGACAGCGTGGCAAGGTCGACGGGTAACGAACGGCGCGAGGTGCCCCGTGTTAATGACGAAGCACGAATGACGAATGACGAAGGAAGTCCGAATGCTCAAATGACGAAAGGCGAGTGGAGTTTCCTTGGCGTATTGGGGTTTCGTCATTCTTTCGTCATTAGACATTCGACATTCGTCATTTCATTTCGTGGCCATCATTCCGGCAGTTGGGGGACAGTTGCTCCTTGAATGAACAAAAAATTGAAGCTGGGCATCATTGGCGCCGGTTGGCCGGGTCAGATGCACGCGCAAGCGCTACGTGCGAGCGGCGTGGCCGATCTTTACGCATGCGCGGATCCTGACGACGCGCGCCGGATTGTCTTGGAAAAGGAACACGCCCCGGAAAGGAGCTACCGCGATTACCATGAGCTCCTGAAAGATCGACATGTTGATGGGGCGATTATTTGTTTGCCGAATTTTCTGCATTTCCCGGCTTCGCTCGCCGCGCTCGAATCCGGCAAACATGTCTTATGCGAAAAGCCACCCACGATGAACGCGGCCGAAATGAAAGTGCTGTGGGAAGAAGCAACCAAACGCGACCTCGTTTATTTCTTCAGCCGGCAATTTCGTTTTACACCCGCGATGCGCCTGGCCAAGGCACTCGTCGAAGAAGGGCGCCTCGGCAAAATTTATCATGCGAAAGCGACCTTTGTGCGCTCTCGCGGCATTCCAGTCGGCATCGGCAATTGGTTTACGGAAAAAAAGCGATCGGGCGGCGGCGCCCTGATCGACATCGGCGTGCACGCGCTCGATTCGGTTTGGTATTTGATGGGAACGCCGCGACCCGCTTCGGTCAGCGCGCAAGTGTTCCGCAATTTCGACCATTTGGTCAAAGTCTCGGTGTTTGATGTGGAGGACGCAGCTTATGCGTTCATTCGTTTCGAAGATGGCGCGGTCGTGCAGCTCGAGGCTTCGTGGGCGGGAAACCTGCCGGACGATATTCCGCCGCGAAAATATTTTGGACGTGAGTTGATTAATTCCACGATTTTCGGAACCAAAGGAACCGTCCGTCTCAATCCACTCACCTTATTTGAAGATAAAAACGGCGAGCTCGTCACAGTGCCTCTGGCTGCGAAAGAGGACGAGCCAAATGGGTTCGAGCTGCAACTGCGTAATTTTGTCGGATCGATCAACGGCGAGTCCGAACCGATAAACAACGCCGACCAAGCGGTCTCGCTCATGGAAATGATCGACGCGATTTACGCGTCCAGTGCTGCAGGACGCGAAGTGCCGATCGTGGCTTGGTAGATTTTTTTCCTTTTAATACATCTGCGGAAGCAACTTGCGACGAATCCGTCTAGGAACGATGAATTCCAGACTATGAAAAAACTTATCATTCTCACTTCTGTGCTTCCAGCGTTGGTCATGATGCTCCTGAGCTCCTGCGCGACCAAGGAACCCGAAACGACTACAACGACGACGACAACGCATCAGGAAGTGACACGGCCGACGACGACTCACACGACAACGACGCAACAGACGACCGGCGGCTACTAGGCCGGCCACGAGTTACAGATTGTGAAACGAGGAACACGCGATGCGCGTGTTCCTTTGTTGGGAGGTAAATCTGCGGGTGTGATTCCAGCAATCCCGCCGGCAAGGCGTTTGCTTTTACGATTTCTCAGCCGGCTCTTCCGCCGTTTGGGCTTCCTCTTCCGCCTGACTGACGACTGGCGCGATAGCTTGCAGTTTTTCGCTATCGCGCAAGTCCATCAGTTTTACACCCATCGTGTTCCGGCCGACGACGCGGATTTCTTTCACGCGCGTCCGCACCATTTGGCCCTTGGTCGTGATAAGCATCAGCTCGTCTTTGTCCGTGACGGTGAGCGCACCAACAACGTTGCCGGTTTTTTCGCCGGTCTTCATCGTGATAATACCTTTGCCGCCGCGTGACTGGCGTCGGTAGTCGTCGAACGGCGTTCGTTTGCCGATCCCATTCTCGCCCGCGACCAGCAGCATCGCGTTTGGATCGACAATCGCAATTGCCACGACGTGGTCGTTCTTGTCCGGTCGAATCCCCCACACGCCTACCGTATTGCGCCCTTGATCGCGCAGTTGTTCCTCGTGAAAGCGGAGGCTCATTCCTTCCTTTGTGATCAAGACAATTTCGTTGTTACCGTTCGTAAGTTTCGCGTCGATTAAGCAATCTTCCTTCTCGATCTGGATCGCAATAATGCCGCCTTTGCGAACGTTGGCGTAATCAGAAAGATTGGATTTTTTGACGATGCCCGAGCGGGTCGCGAACACGATGTGGAAATTTTCATCCCAGGTTTGATCGACCGCGTTTGGGCCGGTGCCAGATTGCTTGGATTGAACCCGGATGGTGGCTGCGATTTTCTCCTCCGCGCGTAACTCGAGGATGTTAGCGATGGACCGACCCTTGGCCGCACGTCCCATCTCAGGAATTTCGTAAACCTTTTCGACATAGGCGCGACCTGATTGGGTGAAAAACATCAAGTAATCGTGCGTCGTCGCGCTGAACAGATGCTCGACGAAATCGCCTTCTTCTTCCTCGGTGGCGCCTTCGCGGGTTGACATTCCAATGACGCCCTTGCCCCCGCGACGCTGCGCGCGAAATGCGCTGACTGCCGTGCGCTTAATAAAACCGCCATGGGTAATGCTGATGATGCAGCCCTCATTCGCGATGAGGTCCTCCATGTTGATCTCAGCTTGATCCGGCATGAGCTCTGTCAGACGCGGCGTTCCGTGCTTATCGCGGATTTCGCGCAGCTCCTTTTTGATGATGGTAAAGACGCGCTGCTCTTTCGCGAGAATGTCGCGCAAATCTTTGATCGCGTTAATTACCTCTTTGTATTCGTGGTCGACCTTTTCCCGCTCGAGGCCAGTGAGCTGATAAAGGCGAAGATCGAGAATTTGATTGGCCTGATGTTCGCTGAACGCGTAGCGGCCTTCGACGAGCCGCGCTTCATTTCGAATCAAGACACCGATTTGCTCGACCTGTCGTCTCGTAAATTCGAAGGCGAGCAATTTCACGCGCGCTTCCTCGCGGTTGGCCGATCCGCGAATGATCCGAATGAACTCATCCAGATTGGCAAGGGCGATGAGATAACCTTCGAGCGTTTCCGCGCGCTCCTCCGCTTTGCGTAATTCGAAACGCGTGCGGCGCAGCACCACTTCGCGCCGATGCTCGATGTAACAGGCATTTGCTTCCTTGAGCGAAAGCAGTTTCGGCCGCCCGTGATCGATGGCGAGCATGATGACGGCGAATGAGCTTTCCAGCGCCGTGTGTTTGTAAAGATTGTTGATCACGATCTTCGGGTTGGCGTCCCGCTTGAGCTCGATGACAACCCGCGTGTTTTCGTCCGATTCGTCGCGGACGGCGGTGATATCGGTGAGCACCTTTTCGTTCACCAACTCCGCGATCCGCTCGACCAGGGTGGCGCGGTTCACGTTGTACGGAATCTCAGTGACGACGATTTGTTCTTTGCCGCCTTTGAGCTCCTCGATGCCGGCTTTGCCGCGCACCTTCATACTGCCGCGTCCGGTCTCGAGATATTGTTTGATTCCTGAGCCTCCGCAGATCGCGCAGCCAGTTGGGAAGTCCGGCCCCTTCACGTGCTTCATCAGCTCATCGAGCGTGATGTCGGGATTGTCGATCTGGTCGCAGATGCCATCGATAACTTCACTGAGATTATGGGGCGGAATGTTCGTCGCCATGCCCACCGCGATGCCGGTGCCGCCGTTGACCAGCAGATTTGGAAAGGCCGACGGGAAAACGGTCGGCTCGGTGCGTGTCTCGTCGTAATTCGGAACGAAATCGACCGTGTCCTTTTCCATGTCGGTCATGAGCGCGGCGCCGAGATGTGTCATGCGCGCTTCGGTGTAACGCATGGCAGCGGGCGGATCGCCCTCGACCGACCCGAAATTGCCCTGACCATCGACCAGCATCTCGCGCATCGCCCAGGACTGCGCCATGTGCACGAGCGTCGGATAGATCACCGCTTCACCGTGCGGATGGTAATTACCGCTGGTGTCGCCGCAGATTTTTGCGCACTTGCGATGCTGCCGATTGGGAAAAAGGGAGAGATCGTGCATCGCATAGAGAATTCTTCGCTGCGATGGCTTGAGTCCGTCGCGCGCGTCCGGCAAGGCGCGCGAAATGATTACCGACATCGAGTAATCGAGGAATGATCTCGACACTTCCTCGGCGACATTAATCGGTTCTACCTTCTCGTTTTGATTATACATGGCCTAAGTTCTTACCAGCGGTTCCGACAGTGCGCACTCCGCCAAAAAGCGTTCTTCCCATGCGCGCGAAGTGGCATCGGCTTGGCGGATCGTCACGGGAGTGCCAACCGGTGCGCGTCGCGGCAGAGAAATTTGGAGGAAATCGAAGACGGCACGGATGGTCGCCTCGTAATTCTGGCAGAGTTTTTCGTATTCGACTCGGAAAGGATCGATGCCGATCCGTCGAAAAAAGCGCTCCCAGGCTTTCTCCTGCTGCACGCCGTCTTCAAGACATTGCTCAATTAACTCGGCATCGAACTCCGGCTTGCGCAAAGCCGCTTTCCCTTCCTGCACTTTCCAAAGACCAGTCTGAACCGCACGCGCCTTTGATAATGCTTGCCGGAGTTTGTGACGCCGAGAGATGTGCACGAATTGGAGACGCGGAAAGGCGTTTCGCAAAAGTTCGAGATCGGCTGTTCCCGCGTCGCCGAAGGCGCGAGTCTCGCGCAGCCGGGCCAGGAAATCGTCCAAGTACCAACTCATCAATTTGAAACCGAAGACTTCATTTGAAGTTATCGTGGCCGCGGCAATGTCCCGAACATAACTCGCAAAATCAGCGCTCGGATCCAGGTTGTGCGCAGCCACAAAATACGATTCCGATTTGCGCATGAAAAACTGCTTCGGCCGGCCCGCGCGTCGCGTAGCATGCAAACCATCGGTCAACAAATTGCTGCCTGAGCGTGGAATTGCGCAGACGACGTAACAGCGACGGGGATGACGCAGATTGTGAAACAGACCTCCCATCGGCAATCTTAGACATCGAGATTCCGCACATTGAGGGCGTTGTCCTCGATGAATTGTCGGCGCGGTTCGACTACATCGCCCATCAGGATCGTGAACATCTTGTCTGCATCGACGGCGTTATCGTCGTTCAAATCCACCTTGAGCAGTTTGCGCTTCTCCGGGTTCATCGTCGTCTCGAACAACTCCTTGGCGTTCATTTCGCCGAGACCTTTGAAGCGCTTGATCTGCACGCCGCGGCGACCGATCTCCAGAATTTTATGCAGAATTTCGGGAATCGAAAAAAGCGGATGCGAAACAGTTTTCTCACCTTCGCCCTCGATCAATTCGAAGATGGGCCGATCGCTCGCGGCATAGTGACCGATCTTCAAGCCCTTGCGCGCAAGCTCGGCCATGATTTTCTGGATCGCGGCCGATTCGTGCAGCTCGACTAATTTGCCGCGCCGGCGGTTGGCGCCATTCGTGCGAACCGGCGCATCCCCGAGGGGAAGCAATTCCTGATTCGCCTCGGTGTCGAACAAATTGAGATCGATATTCTCGAGGTGAAATTGTCGCACCTCCTTCTCATCGTGAAAATAGTGAACGGTCTCATCGTTGCCGTCGCGCACCTTGACCAGATAGGTCGGGAGCTTGCCCGATTTCGAATTACGCTCTTCGAGATAAGCTTCGAAATCGCCGCCGTGGCGCCGGACCGCTTCACTCAGCTTGGCGAGTTTCTCGAGCGATTCGAGAATGTCTTTCAACTGAGCGGCTGTGACTTCTTTGTCATCCGCGAGATTTTTTAATCGCACATCCTCCGCGCCGAGCGAAATCAGAATTTTATTTAGCTGGACGTCATCATCGACGTATTCCTCGCGTTTTTTGCGCTTGATTTGATAGAGCGGAGGTTGGGCAATGTAGATCTTGCCGGCGCGCACCAGCTCAGTCATCTGCCGAAAGAAGAACGTGAGCAATAACGTGCGAATATGCGAACCATCCACGTCTGCATCCGTCATGATGATGATCCGGCCATAACGGAGCTTGGCGATATCAAAGCTGCCTTCATCCTTGCCGTTGCCATCTTCTTTCGGTTTACCGATGCCTGCGCCAATGGCCGTGATCATCGACTGGATCTCGTTGTTCTTGAGAAATTGATCTTCTCGCGCTTTCTCGACGTTGATCAACTTGCCGCGAATTGGCAGGATCGCCTGATAACGACGATCGCGCCCTTGCTTGGCGGATCCTCCCGCGGAATCACCTTCCACAATGTAAAGCTCCGTCAATTCGGGATCGCGCTCCGAGCAGTCGGCTAATTTGCCCGGCAAACCTCCACCGGTGAGAGCGCCTTTGCGAATCGTTTCGCGCGCTTTGCGCGCCGCTTCCCGAGCGCGCGCTGCCGTCAGCACTTTGTCGAAAATGCGCCGCGCGATCGGTGGGTTCGTGTCGAAGTACGTCATCAACCCTTCGTAAACGACGGAGTTCACAATGCCGTCGATCTCGGTGTTCACCAGCTTCACTTTGGTTTGCGATTCAAACCGCGGGTTCGGCAGTTTGATGCTGAGGACGCAAATCAAACCTTCGCGCACGTCGTCGCCCGAAATGGAGGGATCCTTGTCTTTCAGCAGCGAATTCGACTTGGCGTACTGATTCACTGCCTTGGTCAACGCGGTGCGAAAACCGGTCAGATGCGTGCCGCCGTCCGGATTTGGAATCGAGTTCGCGAACGGCAAAATCTGGTCGTTATAGCTGTCGTTGTATTGCAGGACAACATCGACAAAAACTTCGTCGCGCTGCCGTGAGATCATTACTGGCTTGGGATGAATGACCTGTTTGTTTTCACCGAGCTGCTTAACGAATTCCTCGATGCCGTGCTTGTAGAGAAAGGTCTCTTTCTTCGGCGCGTCGCCACGTTCGTCCGTGAGCGTGATCTCCAGACCGGGATTCAAGAACGCCAACTCCCTCAATCGCGTGGCCAGGCGCTCGAACTTAAACTCCGTCGTGATCGTGAAGATCGTCGGGTCGGGCAGAAAAGTAATGAGGGTGCCGGTTGTCTTTTTGTTTTTGACTTCGCCGATGACTGTGAGCTTGTCGGTTGTTTTGCCTCTGGCGAAGGCCATGTGATAGACCTTGCCCTCGCGCGTGACTTCCACTTTGAACCAGTCGGAAAGTGCGTTCGTGCATTTTGCGCCCACGCCGTGCAAGCCGCCGGAATATTTGTAAGCGCCTTGCCCAAATTTTCCGCCGGCGTGCAAATTCGTCAGCACCAGCTCGACCGCCGGCATTTTCCATTTCGGATGAACATCCACTGGAATCCCGCGGCCGTTGTCCCGCACCGAAACCGAACCATCGACATGAACGGCCACTTCGATTTTGTCGCAACATCCCGCCAGATGTTCGTCGATGGAATTGTCGAGAACTTCGAAGACCATGTGATGCAAACCGCGCTCATCGGGGTCGCCGATGTACATCCCGGGTCGCTTGCGCACTGCTTCCAAGCCCTCCAGTTTGTCGATCTGTGCGGCGTCGTATTTTTGCGTTGCGCCGATTCCGGTCACCCGATCGCCAGGCAATTTTGTGACCGGAATTTCGTCTTGAGCTTGGAGCATAAATGAGGGTCGAACCGGCTGTAGAAAAAAGATACCGAAAATTGGGCCACAAACAACTAATAATCTCGTGGTTGGGCTGGCTCTGGTTCCGCTATTTGTAGAGTGAGCCTCTGGGCCAAGGCCCACGATCTTGTGGTCGAGAGGCTCCGGCCGGGATCTGCCAATTCACCGCCTTATCCTTTCCTTGACCCCGCCATTTTGGAATCGGAAAATGCGGTCGCGTATGCGCGCGCAAACCCTCCTGGAAGGACGCTGGATTTTTGCGGTTCTTCTTCTTCTCGCCATGGCAGGCTGGTTTCTGACGCCATGGTTACCGCTGCTTTTTCTGCTGTTGATTCTTTCCACGCTCGCCTTTTTCCGCGATCCGGATCGCGCGACGCCGGCAGAACCAAATCTTGTCGTGGCCGCGGCCGATGGAACGGTCACGGATATTGTTGAGGTTGATGAGAACGAATTTCTAAAGAACAGATCGCGCCGGATTGGAATCTTCCTGTCGATCTTTGACGTGCATACTAATCGCGCGCCGATCGATGGCCGCATTATTTACCGGCAACATCGGCCGGGGCTTTGTCTCGATGCGCGTCGTCCCGAGTCTTCCGAGAAGAACGAATCGATGACTTGGGCGTTTGAAAATTCCCGAGTCACGATAGTCGTTAGGCAACTCACCGGCGCAATTGCGCGACGCATCGTCGCCTGGTCGCAGGTCGGCGATGAATTGAAAAAAGGAGATCGCTTCGGAATGATTCGCTTCGGCTCGCGAACGGAAGTATATTTACCGCTCGCCGCCACCGTGCTGGTGAAGATGGGCGATCACGTCAGCGGCGGATTGACAATCATCGCGCGCCTGCCTGAGCAATGAACGAGCACCATTCCAAAATTTATCTGCTGCCGAACTTGATGACGGCGGGAAATTTGTTCTGTGGCTTTACCGCGACTCTGAAAATTCTTGAGGGCGCGCTTCTGCAAGGGTCGAATCCGGATGCGGCGGGCGATCTTTTTCACACCGCCATCTGGTTTATTCTCGC
>DATMPQ010000025.1:0-5545 GCA_035567015.1 Chthoniobacterales bacterium
TCCTGGTCCGACAGACAATTGTTTTTGCGGTGAATGCCGGTTCATGAAAATGAACACGCTGGAAAAGGCGTACGACGCGCTTCTGAACATGAAGCCGGAAATCATCCTTCCGGAATCGCTGCGCAGACGTGCCGAAGCGCCGATCCTGCAGATGCTCGAGTTGAGCAGGTAGAAGGGCGGTTGACCGCCTGAGGGTTCAATCAATCGCCGCTGCCAAGCGACAGTTTCGTTCTTGACACACTGGCTGGGATCTCATCCTTGTGACTTCTTAAGGAGCCCCTTTATGAAAGTTATCACTGAAGTTCTTACGCTGCTTGCATTGACTTTGGTATTGGTCGCGTGCGCCCACGAACAGAGACAAGCTCAAACGTCCCAATCCGACCTGCCCAGAGGCACTGTACTTGTAAAGCGGCTGCCTGCCGGCGCGGAAGGCCTGGAGCTTAAGGAGGGTTCGCTCAGACTGAAACCCGGTTACATCTTTGTGAAGCAGTCCGGGCATCGGTTTGCGGTGGCTCGAATGAGTGGTGGCCAGTCTGTCACGAGCGGAGGTTGCGGTTGCACGGGTGGAACATGCGATCCGGTGCTTAAGGGTGGCATCATTGTCTGTGAAGCGAGTGGCTGCACAGGAACCTGCGGTCTCGCGTTAACCGTCGCCGGCGTGAATAAGAAGATCATACAGTACTGAGGCAGAGTAAACCCGACGAGGCGCCGATCCTGCGCACGCTCGAGCTGAGCAGATAGCGCTGTAGACGTCGCGCTCTGCGCGGCGCACGTGACATTGGCAGCCGCGCGTCGCCCTTCGCAGGGCGAAGCGTCTACGCTGAAAACTTTTCACTCGTCACTCGTCACTTTTCCCTTTTCACTTCTGCCGCGATGCGACGACCCTCTTTGTGGCTCATGCTCGTGGTCCTGCTGCTGGGACTTTTGTTTTTAAGAGAACCGCGCTTGCAGGGTTCTGAGGAAATTTTTCTGCGCTGGCTCTTGAAAAATGCGCAGTCGCGCGACACGGCGCCGCCGCTTACAATTGTCGAGATCGACCGCGAACCGGTCCCGCCCAAAAGGGGCGCTGAGGCCGATTCGGTGGAAGGATTTCTGCAAGGCGCCGCCAGCGTAAATTCACCGCTTGAAGCGGCCCTCTTTTTGCAGGCCGCGCTCGAATTCAAGCCCGCCGTGGTCGCATTTGAACCGGTCTTGAAATGGTCCGAGCGCGAGAAAGATCAAGAGCAGATTTTTCTCGATCAAGCAATGCGCGCGCCGAAGTTGTTGCTCGGGGCGGAATTGACCGCGACGCCCGATCCGGACGCACCAGTTGCAGAGATTCCCGCTTTTCCTCAAGTAACCGGCAAGCGTGGCGATCTGATCGAATTCTCCGGAATCTCACGCCAACCCGATGAGGATGTGCGCTTGATTGGGACGCTCGGTTTCATCAATCTGCCGAACGAAATCGCCGACGATGTTCATGTGCCGCTGCTTTTTCAACACCGCGGCGAAGTCATTCCCTCGTTTGCGCTTCAGGCGGCGCTGCTCTGGCTGCGCGTCACGCCCGCCGAAGTGAAGATTGACATCGGGAAATACATTTGGCTTCCGCACAGCAAGATTCCGATTCGATCGGACGGCACAGCGGTGATCAATCCGAACGCGGCCAAACGCGCGCGGCGCTTGAGTTTGAATGAGCTGCTGCTGGCGGCACAGCAGCGGCAGCAAGGCAAAGCGAGTACCCATCTCGACGAAATGCGGGACCAGATCGTGCTCGCGCGCACGCCGGCGAATTCGCTCGCGTCGCCGGATGTCTTTGCGGCGACGATCGCCGCGATTCAAACAAATTCGTTTGTCCGTCGGGTGAGTTGGATTTTTGATTGCGTGATGATTTTGGTCGTGGCTGGTGCGAGTGTCGCGCTCCGAAAATTTTCGCGGATCGATTTGATGCTCGGGGCAATCGCGTTTTCCGCCGGGTATTGTCTGATAGCGCTTGGAATCTTATCGCGCTGGTCGATCTGGCTGCCCGGCTTCCTTCCGCTCGGCGCCGTCTGGATCGTTGTGTTGTTCTCGCTGATTTTGCCGGCACCAAAAGACGCATCGCGGGCGGTGGCGGTCGCCGCTTCTCCGCCCGTGCCTTAAACCGGCGGAACGGAATGGCTTCGTTGCAAACTTCGGTTGAAAAACGGATCGACCGGCTTCACGCCCCTGGCATTGTCGATTTCCACTTCGACATGCCAATGGATTTGTACGAAAAACGCGGCCGCGCCAATGTGCTCGACGCCGACTATTTGGCGGAGCTCGAAGCGGGCGATACCGGTGTGCTCGGTGTCGCGATTTATATCGAAGACCGTTACTTGCCGGAAATGGCTTTGCGCGTGGCGCTCGATCAAGTGGCGCGAATCCGCGCTGAGTCGGACGCGTCCGGCCGCTTCGCTATTTGCAAAAGCTATGAGGAGATTTGCCTGGCGCGGCAGGCCGGCAAAATCGCGCTCCTGCTGACAATGGAAGGGGTCGAGCCCCTCGGTATCGACTTGGATTTGCTCCGGATTTTTTACGAGCTCGGAGTGCGCGCAATCGGACTTACCCACGCCCGGCGCAATGCCGCCGGCAACGGCGCAATCTTTGCGCCCAGCGGTTCGCCGCGCGACGGCCTAACTGCGTTTGGCCGCGAAGTCGTGCGGGAATGCGAAGCGCTTGGTGTGATTGTCGATCTGGCCCACATCAACCCAGCGGGCTTCGAAGAAATTCTGAAGCTCACGACCAGACCCGTCATCGTTTCGCACACGAATGCGCGGCGTTATTACGACATCGAGCGGAACATCAGTGACGAGCAGATTAAAATGATCGGCGAACGGCGCGGGGTGATTGGAGTAAACGCTGTGCTGGTGAGCCCGCGCGCAGAAGACGCGACACTCGATCGTTATGTTGATCACATCGAGCACATCGCGGACCTGATGGGCATCGCCGGCGTCGGCATTGGCTTCGATTTTCTCGAGTTCCTCTACCGGCGATGGCCCGAATCTGAGAAACGAGAGCTGGCGGCGAAGTTTACTACACCTCACTTCATTCCTGACCTGACCAATCATTCGCACGCACGAAATTTGACGCGCAAACTGATCGAGCGCGGATTCAACGATCAGGACATCGCGAAAATCTTACACGAAAACTGGATGCGCATTCTTAAGGAGCTGCTGTAGCGGCGCTCTATGAGCGTCGCATTATTCAGGCAGTAGCCCGCCACAACTAAACGATTGCTAAAGCCGGAAACTTTCGACCAAGCACGATCTGACTCGGTGCTTTCACCCACTGATCCAGCACTGTACCGTAAACGCTGCGAAAATCGGTGTTGAATTTGAGGTCGCCGCGATCGAGATCGGTCAGACTTGGGTATTTGCCGAACATGCCGGGCTTGACCGTGCCGCCGAGTACGAACATCGGCGCGGCTGCGCCGTGATCGGTTCCGCCATTCGCATTTTCTTGAACGCGCCGGCCAAATTCGCTGAACGTCATCAGCAGCACACGCTCGAAATTTCCTTGCTGCTTCAGATCGGTAACAAATGTGCTGACCGCGCCGTTGAATTCGCCCATTAAACGTTCATGCGCGTTTATCTGTCCGGCGTGGGTGTCGAAACCACCTTGGCTCGCGTAATAAACGCGCGTCGGCAAACCGCCCGCGATCATGCGCGCGATGATGTTCAAACTCGCCGCGAGCTGGCCCTGCGGATACGTCACAGTCGATTTGTACTTACGCGCGATTGCGAGAATTTTGTCTGAGCTCAATTGGGCATCGAGCGCGGTGCGCTGCAGAAAGTCCATCGTGCTCAAATCGTTCTTTGTCTTTCCGGAAATCGCGCCGATGGAGGCGCCGTCGGTTGCGGCGCTCTCTTCGACCACTCCGGATTCGTTGAGTTGGCGGAAGAACATTTCCTCAGCACTTATGCGATCATTGTTTGGTTCCGATGGCCGAAAGCGAAACTGCTCCGGTCTGGAGAAAGTCACTCCGGTCGGATTCTTTGCCGCGAATGCCTGTGGTGTTTCTTCTCCGATAGCTACGCCGACGGTCGGATCCGCGCCCGCGCAGCAATTGTCGAAGTAACGGCCGAGCCAGCCGTCGCTCACAGTGCGATCCGCATCCGATGCCGTTTGCCAGATTTCGGTCGAACGGAAATGCGAGCGGTTCGGGTTTGGATAACCAACGCCTTGGATAACAGCGAGCTGGCCCTCATCAAAAAGCGATTTCAGTCCGGTCAATTTCGGATTTAGGCCGGCGTAGTTGTCGATCTTGAGAATTTGATCTGCGGGAAGTGCGAGTCGCGTTCGGGCGCGATGGTAGGCATCATCTGCATAAGGCACGACCATGTTCAGGCCATCATTTCCGCCGGCCATTTGCAAGACGACAAGAATCGTTCCGTCCTTTCCGGTAACCGTTTGGGTGAGGGCGTCCGCCGCCATCGCATCGAGCGCGAAGAATGTTTTCTCGAGAAAGACCGGGAGCGTCCAGGTCGCGGCCGCGCCAAGCATGGAGGTGCGGATGAATTGCCGCCGTGTTTGCAGGGTTATTTGCATAGATTCGTTAGGCTATTTGAAATTGCGGCGTGCTCATCATCAGGTGCACGAGTCCGCGCATCGTTGCGTCGCTCATATCCGGTTTGCGTGCTTCGAGATATTGCACGAAGGCGTTCGCTTCTTTTTCCGACGGCGGATTTTGAAAAAACCGCGTGCTCAGAAGATCGACAAGTTTCCGCGGTTTGTCGCGTAATTCGGCCGGTACGAGTTTGCCGATGTCGATCGGGTCGCGTCGAATTTCCTCGGCCAGCGCTCCTGGTCGGCGGAAACCTAGATCTCCGCCTTGACCTCGTGGCGGGCTGCCCGCTGGCAGCATCGCGTTGCCGTTAATCAGATAATTGGTGAAGTTATAGCGGAACAACAATGTCGATGTACTGATCCACGCTCTGCCGCCGTCCCAGCCTTTCACGTTCGGCGGTGCGAAAAGAATCTGGCCCATCTGCCGCATCGCATTCTGTGCGACAATGGGCGAAGGCAATTGCGTATCGAGCAGTCTCGAAGTCTGAACGATGTATTGAATCGGGCTCTTGATTTGCGGGCGCATCGCCCGCTCGGAATAAAATTCCTCCGAGCTGAAGATCTCGCGGAGGATCGGCTGGATCTGGTAATTGTGCGTGCGAATTCGCTTGGCGACGACATCGACAACTTGCGGCGAGGGATCGTCCTCGACGAAGTATCGCCAAAGCTTCCGGCCGATGAACTGGGCGCACGCCGGCTGCATGATCAGAATATCGATGATGTCGTCGCCGTTATGCGGACCGGTTTTGCCCATGAAAGTCTTTGGGCCGAGGTCCTGTTGAAACGGCGCGAAGCGAAATCGCTGCGTCGTCATGTCGATTCGATAACCGGTAAAGGCGCGCGCCGATTCACGAATGTCCGGCTCGGTGTAATTGCCGATGCCGACCGTAAACAGTTCCATCAATTCGCGCGCCCAATTTTCGTTCGGATGCTCTTTCCGGCTCTGTTGAAGATCGAGATAGATCATCATCGCCGGGTCGCG
>DATMPQ010000026.1:0-6420 GCA_035567015.1 Chthoniobacterales bacterium
TGGTGAAATCGATTGTCGATCTTCACGGCGGATCGGCCAGAATGCAGAGCGAACTTGGTCGCGGCACGACCGTGACACTGATTTTTCCGGGGAAGATTGCCCCCGAAACAAAGGGATAGGCGCGTTTTCGGCCCAAAAAAAGCTTGTCAATCATTACAATATTGTAATGATTCTAAATGCTGTTCCGGTATCAGGTCCCAAAACATTACCACGTCACGAAAAACGTGCGTTTGATTGTACGCATTTCGAATTTGGCGCACTTCATTGGGAAAACGGCGGCTGACCCTCTCCACCTCAAAGCTCTCGCGATTCTAGCGGATTGTCGCGGGCCAGAGGATTCCTGAGCGGGCAGCCGCCGTTACATTTCTGGAGCGGCTAATGCTCCAAAACCGGGGAACCGAACTGCAGCCAAAAAAATAGCCCGCAGACGCTTTAAGTCGGCCAAAGGAACTAAATGATGGCAAACACAACGGTCGAATATCCACCACTCGGCTGAAATACCTCCAGTCGCCCCGAGCCGTCGCACCATGTCCAAGTCTTGGATCTCCAGCTCTCAAAAATTGCCTTGCCAAAACATTACAAAATTGTAATGCTCGTCAGCTGCCGTATCTCACTCTGATTATATGACTACAAAACCTTTTTCCTGTCGATTTTCGCGACGTTTCGCCTCGCTCGCAGCATGCGCTTATCTGGCGTTTCTAGCGATCAATCACTCGGGCCACGCGCAATCCGCCGCCGGCGAGCACATTGTCGTCACCGGCGAAGAACTTCCAAGTGCCTACGGGGCGCCGGTCAGCTTCTCGCAGTCTCGTTTTTCGCCGACCACGAACGCTTACGTTCTTCCGCCGGGAGCAGTTTACAGCAGCCTGATTTATGAAAACGACGTTGTTCACTTTCGCAGCCCCGATCACACGTTTACTCAAGAGATCGAAGTCGGACTGCCGTATCGAATCAATCTCGCCGTGGAAAACGGCGTGGAAAGAAACGATGGCACGTTGCAAGATGCGACATTCAGCGTGGAAGCGCGCTACGCGCTGGCCGATTGGAACAAGATCCCGCTCAATCCCACTTTCTTCGCTGAGTACAAATTCGGCATCGGCAATATCCTTCACGATGAAGGCGCTCCTACTCCCGCTCATAAATTCGGGCCGGGAGGATTCGACAAGTCGATGGAAATTCCGGATGCCTACGAACTGCGGCTTTTGCTTGCGCAAGATTTTTTCGACCGGGCCGAATGGGCGCTCAATTTATTTTTCGAACAAGAGATCGGCGGCGATCGCGGCCGAGAATGGGGCATTGCGCAAAGTGTTGTGGCTCCGTTTTGGCTCGCGCATGAAGAATTGAAAGGCGGAGTAGAATTCTTGTTCCGTAGCTTCAGCGACAAGGGCACCCGCGGTACTCCTTACAATAGTTTTGTTATTGGACCAACTGCAGCCTGGAGACCGAGCCGCAACACGCGTCTGGATGTCTCGCCGTTGTTTGGCGTGAATCATAAATCGCCGGAAGTGCAGTTCTTTGCCGTCTTCTCATATTATTTTGGCGGCGGATCCAGTAAAGCGGAAGGGGGCGAAGCGCCCGCCTCCACTCGAAATCGTTAGAGGACTACAACTGTAGAAGCAGGCGTGTCGCCTGCAGTGCCAAGAGGTTAGCAGCCGACACGCCTGCCTCTACAGCGTCTTGACCGCGTTCAATCGCGCCGATAATTTTACATCGGAAAGGAGTTGAAGGGTGAAAACCGAAGTCTCGATCGAATACTGCGTCGTTTGAAACTACACGCCGAAGGCCGTCAGTTTGGCGACCAAAATTCTCGAACTCGGCGAGCGCATCGCGTCGCTCACTCTCATTCCTTCGAGCGGCGGCGCTTTCGAGATCCGCGCCAATGGAAAACTGCTCCATTCCAAACTCGAATCCGGCGACTGGCCGGACTTCGACTCCATCGTCAGCACAATTAAAAGAATTAAGTAAGCGACCCCCTTACTTACCCCCTGTTTCGGCTGGACGTTGGGCGTTGGATATTACGGATTCGGCGTTTTCATCCTCTCGGAGAGTGAAGGGTGCCTGGTGGCCCTCGCGGTCTTCAAAACCGTTGTTGGTCCCGCGCATGCGGGACCGAGGTAGGTTCGATTCCTATCCTCTCCGCCAATTCTGCATTTTCCCGTTGCCTGTAGCCGCCGCTCTGTGGGCGACGCCGCTGAAATCCAGAATCCAAGATTTAGCATCCAGTATCAGGAAAGGGGGTGAATGGACATGTCCCGCGAGCAGATTCGTAGATTGACCTCGCTCTCTTCCTGCGCCGGTTGAGCTTCCAAATTGAGCCAACAGGCCCTGATGCAAGTTTTGCGTCAGCTACCATTGACCCGCGATCGCCGCGTACTCGTCGGATCCGCTGCGGCCGATGACGCGGGAGTCTATCGCCTCGACCGCTCACGCGCGCTTGTCCAGACCGTGGATTTCTTTACGCCGATTGTCGATGATCCATTTCAGTACGGCGAAATCGCCGCGGCCAATGCGCTCTCGGATATTTTCGCGATGGGCGGGCGCCCGATAACCGCGCTCAACATCGTTGGCATGCCGACCGAGAAAATTCCTGGCAAAATCATCGCCACCATTTTGCGCGGCGGACTTTCCAAGGCGCGCGAAGTCGGTTGCGCCATCATCGGCGGACACACCATTCGCTCACCGGAACCGCTCTACGGCCTGGCCGTGACGGGGATCGTCGATCTTCGGCACATCATGACGAATGCAAAGGCGCGACCGGGCGATTTGCTTCTGCTCACCAAACCGCTCGGCACCGGGATCGTTACCACCGCAATCAAACGCGGCTCTGTCTCGAGGTCGCTCAAGAAGAAAACGATCGCGCTGATGTCGCACATTAATATTGTCGGCGCGCATCTCGCCAAGCGCGGATTGGTTCGCGCGGCTACGGACGTCACCGGCTTCGGATTGCTCGGTCATCTCGCTTCAATGTGCCGCGCCAGCGGCGTGAGCGCCGAAATTCTTGCCGATCGAGTTCCGGCGATCGACGACGAGGTATTCGAATTGATCGCGCGCGACTGCATTCCCGGCGGCAGCCGCGACAATTTGGAAACCGCGAACAGAATTGCCGATTGGAAAAGAACGCCGCAATCCGGACGAGTCCTGCTCGCCGACGCACAAACCAGTGGCGGTTTGCTCCTTTCTGTTGAGCCGAGCCGTCTCAACAAAGCGCTCGCGTTGCTGAAACGCCATCGCACCGCGTGCGCGGCCATCATCGGGAAAATTGTTCCGGCGCGCGAACCTCTTCTATGCATA
The DNA here is from genome assembly GCA_035567015.1 of Chthoniobacterales bacterium. Classification (GTDB taxonomy): domain Bacteria; phylum Verrucomicrobiota; class Verrucomicrobiia; order Chthoniobacterales; family UBA10450; genus AV133. The sequence continues at coordinate 3,292 of DATMPQ010000026.1, forward strand.
AGCGAGTGACCATTTCGCGCCGCGCTATTCCTTCAGTCACGAAGGTGCTGGATTCGTTAGGACAAGTCGATCTTCCACGGCCGGTCGTCGTCACTATCGTCCGGCAGGAACTTTCGCGGATTCGCGCGGAAGGCGAGGTTCCCGAATTCAGATCAATTGTCGATCTTGTCCGTGGCGCGTTCCAAGAATTCCGCGCCAGTCGGCTTCAACCGCTCATCAACGGAACTGGAATCGTCATTCACACAAACCTCGGCCGCTCTCCATTGGCAAACGAAGCAGCCGAAGCTCTGCGCGAAATTGCTTCGTCCTACAATAATCTCGAGCACAACCTTGCGCCCGGCGAACGCGGTCATCGCGGCGAATATATCGAGCGAGCGCTGGCGCTTCTCTGTCACGCTGAGGCCGCAACCGTCGTCAACAATTGCGCAGCAGCGTTGGTTCTGATCGTTCGACATTTCGCCAGGAACAAACCGGAAATCGTTATTTCCCGCGGCGAGATGGTACAGATCGGTGGCGGCTTCCGTATCGGCGAAATATTGGAAGCAGCCGGCGCGAGATTACGCGAAGTGGGCGCCACTAACAAAACCACACTCGTTGACTATTCACGCGCGATCGGCAGTCAGACCGCATTGATCTTAAAAGTTCATCGCAGTAATTTTTTCATGAGCGGTTTCGTCAAATCGCCTGCTTCGCCTGAAATTGCGTCGCTCGCCCGAAAAAAGCGCATTCCATTTGTCGAGGATTTGGGAAGTGGCGCGGTGATCGCGACCGAGCAAATCGGATTGTATGAACACGAGCCAACCCCTGGTGAGGCACTCAAAGCCGGAGCCGATCTCGTTTGCTTCAGCGGCGACAAACTTTTTGGGGGACCCCAAGCCGGCATCATCGCGGGAAAAAAGCGATTCGTGTCGACGCTCAAACGCGAGCCACTGTTCCGCGCGTTGCGTTGCGACAAATTAATTTTCGCCGCGCTGCAAGCGACTGTCGATCTTCATCTCAATCAATCAACCTCCGCAATCCCGGCGCTCGCACTCTTGCAGGTTCCCAAAGATGAACTGCGCGCCCGCGCCGCAGCAATGTTTGGTCGCCTGCGCGGCTTGCCGCTCCAAATCACGATCGGCCGCGGGAAGGCGAAAGTTGGCGGCGGCACTTTGCCGAGGTCGCTGCTGTCATCGATCACGATCGATATTCTCCCAGACAATTGCTCGGTGCAGGAGTTCGCGAGCATGCTGCGCCGATCGGTCCCGCCCATCGTCGGATATATTGCCAACGAGCGTCTCAAACTCGATCTCCGCACCATTTTCCCGCACCAAGATGACCTCGTCGTCGATGCCATTCGTGCGGCATGCACCGCCCAAGACGTTGTTGACGGTAGGGCGCGAGCGTCAGGCGCATCGCCAACCGACGACCCCACGCTTCGTCCCACCAATTTTAGATGACAGAAAAACATTTCATCCTCGCGACTGCCGGCCACGTGGACCACGGCAAGAGCGCGCTCGTTAAGGCGCTCACCGGAACGGATCCCGACCGGTTGCCGGAGGAAAAAGCTCGCGGCATCACCATCGATCTGGGTTTTGCTGAGCTAAGCCTCAATGGGCCTAACGAACAAAAGTTCCACGTCGGGATTGTCGATGTACCGGGCCACGAGGATTTCGTCCGAAACATGATCGCCGGCGCCGGCTCTGTCGATCTCGCCCTCTTCGTTGTCGCGGTCGACGATGGTTGGATGCCGCAAACGGAAGAGCATTTCCAAATCTTGAATTATCTCGGCGTGGAACGAGCCGTGATTGTAATTACTAAAAGCGATCTCAACGGCGTTGAGAAAACGACCGTCCAAATTCGAGAGCAATTGCGCGATACTGCGTTTGCCCGGTCGCTAATCGTCCCCGTATCCGCGCGCGACCAAAAGGGAATCGAAAACTTGAAGCGCTCTCTCGCCTCCGAGTTATCGGGCATGCAACCGCAACGTGACATCGGTAAACCGCGATTGTTTATCGATCGCGCCTTCACTTTGCGAGGGATCGGCACGGTTGTGACCGGTACGTTGACTGGCGGCGAACTTCGGCGCGGCCAGAACGTTGTTGTTCAACCACAAAATTTTGAAGCGCGCATCCGATCCATTCAAAGTCACGGCTGCGAGTTGGCATCTGCAAAACCAGGGATGCGCACGGCGATCAATCTTCCAGAGGTCGCCATCGGCGCCGGCCCCGACCAAATCAAACGCGGCCACGTTATTACTTCTGCCGATCTTGGCCGGTCCACCTCTACACTCGATGTTCTCCTTGAAAAATCACCCCGTCCGGATCGAAATGGTCCCGCACGACCGCTCAAAAATGGATCGTCAGTTTACGTTCATCACGGTACCGCGCGATTTTCAGCCAAGATTACTTTGCTTGAAGAGCGCGCTCTCGAACCTGGCAAAGAAGCGATCGCGCAACTGAGACTGACCTCACCGATCTTTGGCTTCCTCGGTGACCGCTTTGTTCTTCGCGATGCGTCGGAACAGCACACGATTGCCAGCGGACTCGTTCTTGATCCAGATGGCGACCGGGGAAAATTTCGAAGCGCGGCGCAACGAAAATTGCTGAGAGAGCGCGCCCATGCGCCAGACAACGTCGATGTTTGCGTTCGCTCCGAGATTGCGCGGCGTGGTTTCATACGAAGAGAACCTCTGCTTCGCAAATCGCGCTTCAGCGACGACGAAATTACCGAAGCTTTGCTGCGTCTGCAAAGTGGCAATCAAATTATCATTCGTGGAAATGTGGTGGCGGATGTTCAAACCTGGGAGACGTTGCGCGCTCGAACGGTTGGTTTTATCGACAATGCCCACAAAAAGAATCCGGAACGCGCTGGCCTGGATTTGAAGGAGCTCCGCACCGCGCTGCGCGACCACACGCCCGAGGTGTTTGACGCGCTCATCTCGGATTTGTGCACCGATGATTTTGTCCGGAAAGGATCGGTGATCGCGCGACTCTCCCATCGTCCAGCCTTGGCGACTGATCTCCAGCTTGCCGCGACAAAGATTCGAGAAGCGCTCTCGAAGAAACCATTTGATCCACTGTCCCGCAAAGAGATCACGTTAAATTCACATGCCGAGCAGGCGCTCCGGTTTTTAATTGAACAAGGCGA
>DATMPQ010000027.1:0-3859 GCA_035567015.1 Chthoniobacterales bacterium
CGCCGGAACAATTCGTCGAGCGGCAGTTGAATGCCGATGTAAAACTCACCGAAGTCCGCGTATTCCGCGCTCACCGGGTCGAAGCGCATTTGGTAAACGATCGCTTTGATCTGAAAGGTGTCGCGCGCAAAAAGAGTCACGCCCCATTCCGCGTCATCGAGACCGGTCGAACCAGTGATAAGTTGTTTGACTTTCCCGGCAAACTCACGACCGACTGCGGCATGCCCTTTCATTAAATGGCGGCGTTCTTCGTAGGGGAGCGCGTACCAATTGCGCTGCTCGCCGCGCCGTTTGCTCATATTGTAAAAACAAACGACCGGCCAATCGGGCAGGGTCGGATAAACGCGCTCCTGCCGGTAATGTTTCATTCGCTCGCGAAATGAATTCATCGCCTGCGCGAGCTTTGGCGAGTCCGGCTTAATGTTTTGCTCTGTGGCGAGTGTCTGCGCGTATTCTTCCTCGGTTGTGATGTATTCGCTTTCCTCGGTGAGGGAGAGATAACTGTAAACCGGCGTTAAGACATCGGGGCCTAGCGAGAGCGAAAGTTGCTTGTCGATCTTGTTTGCAATTTGCAAATCCGGCGTGATCAACATGAAACCAATGTCCGCTTTCGGCGTCACCAGGCTCAGCGTGAGCAATTGGGTCGCGTCGATCGTGCGAGTTTCCTGCACAAGCGACGCAAGATTTGTCTTGGCCGCGTCCTGTTCTTCGCGGCTGAGCAATTGCCATTGTCCAAACTCAATCTGGTAAAATAAATGCAGGCAATGCCAGCCTTCCTCAGGAACAAGCGCCACGCTCTTGTCAGTCATCGCGCTAGTTTCCGCCGCCAGAAATGGCGGTCAAGCAATCAACGGGCGGGCGTTTCCGCGCGCGGTAAGTGCTCGATGCAATATTCTTCGCCGTCCCGGGCGACGCGAAAGTCGAGATTTGGATCGCTCAATTCCGTCGCACCGCAGACCGCGCATTTGTGGAGGGGTTCGGCCTCGCTGCGGGAGTCGACCTCAAAACGTCTGCGCCGCGCCGAAACTTCCCGGCGGTGTCGCGCCTCATAAAAGATTTCGCGGCCGAAAAAGATCAGATAATTGCTCAGTGCGGCCACCAACGCCATGCGATAGGAATTTGTCCCGACGAAGAAACCGTAGAACAAAAGTGCCCCCATCGCCCAGGCGACCCACTTGATCTTTACGGGCAAAACAAAAAATATGTAGATAACCACATCCGGATAAAAGCGCGCGAACGCGTAAAAGAGCGACGTGATCAGCATGCTATTAGAAAAATTTCCGCCGAAGAAAAACGCGGCCGCTGTGGTGCCGATCATTCCGACAAGAAAATAAAGAGTCAGTCGAAACGAACCCCACGCTCGTTCGAGGCCGTCGCCGATAAACCAAAGAAACCACAAAACGAAAACGATCCACAAAAAGCTGAACGTTTGCGGAATAAAAATGTAAGTGACGAGTCGCCAGACTTCGCCGTGGCGAATACGCGCTGGATCGAGATTGAGTACTGAAACAAAATCCGGATTCAGGCGCACGAGGACAAAGACGAGCGCGTTGAAGCCGACGATGATTCGAATTAATCCGGGAATTCCAAGAAAACCGAAGCGACGTTCGAGTTTATCAAGCCAAGCCATGTGCGTCGCACGGTAGAGGAACGCGGTCAACCTTCAAGGTGGATCGGTCGCTCCGCGAGCGATGCTAATTAATGCGGCTTCGCCGCCAGATTTTAGCATCGAGCAAGGGACTGCTCGATCCACCTTTGACACTCGAGGCGCGGAGTCTAGTTTGCGCCGTGAGTGAAACTGCGCAGAAAAAGACGCCGCTATACGACGAGCACGTGCGGTGCGGCGCGAGAATTATTCCCTTCGGCGGCTGGCTTATGCCGGTGCAATACACAAGCATCGTCGAAGAGCATCGCGCCGTTCGAAACAACATCGGCATCTTCGACATTTCGCATATGGGCCAATTAATAGTCAGCGGTCCAACCGCTGCCGGATGGCTGAACACGATGTTGACCAACAACATCGACAAGTTGGGTCTCGGCCAGGGCCAATACACATTTCTGCTCAATGAGCGTGGTGGAATCATCGATGACCTCATCGCTTACCGAATCGGGGACGAGAAATTTCTTCTCGTCGTCAATGCGTCGCGTACGGAAGAAGATTTCACGTGGCTGGATCGACATCGAGCGAACGACGTCGATCTAAAGGATCGCACTGCGGATTTTGGCGGCGTCGCGATTCAAGGCCCGCGCGTGGTCGATCTTTTCCACGCGTTGCTCGGCGGCAATGTCGATCTTCCACCGAGAAATCACATTGTCGATTTCAAGTTGGATGGCATGGCGCTTTCGATCGCGCGGACTGGTTACACAGGCGAAGACGGCGTGGAAGTTTTCTTTCGCGCACAAGACTCGGTGAAATTTTGGAACAGCGTTCTCGATAAAGGAGATAAGTTCGGGATCAAGCCGTGCGGACTTGGCGCGCGCGACACGTTGCGCCTGGAAATGTGTTATCCGCTCAATGGCTCCGATCTGTCGCCAGAGCGAAATCCAATCGAGGCTGGTCTCGGGTTCTTTGTCGACCTTACGAAACCGAAGTTCACTGGCCGCGAAGTTTTGTTGAAGATGAAAGAGAACGGGCCGCCCCACAAACTGGCGGCGTTTCGGATGGAAGGAAAAGGGCCTCCGCCCCGTCCGCATTATCCGGTCTTCAATAATGGCGAGCGCGTCGGGGAAGTGACAAGCGGCACGCTTTCGCCGAGCCTGAATCACGGAATCGGAATGGCGTATGTCTCGGCGTCACATGCGAAGATTGGATCGAATATCGAGATTGAAATTCGCGGGCAGAAATTTCCAGCTACGATCGAGAAAAAACCGCTCTACAAAAGATCATGAACGTTCCCGACGATTTGCTTTATACCGAGACGCACGAGTGGATTAAACGCGAAGGCGACAATGTCCGCGTCGGCATCACCGATCACGCGCAGTCGGAATTGACCGACGTCGTTTATGTCGACCTCCCAAAGATGGATCGACAAGCAAACGCGCGCGAGGCGATCGCGGTGGTCGAATCCGTCAAAGCCGCCAGCGACATCTACGCGCCGGTAAAAGGCAAAGTGGTCGAGGTAAACAAGGCGCTCGAAGCGGATCCCGGCTTAATCAACCGCGAATCGTTCGGCCAAGGCTGGATCTTCGTTCTCAAAATCGACAATCCCGAAGATCTCAAACAATTGAGAGACGCAGCTGCGTACAAAAAGCAGATCAGCTAGCAAAGAAGGATCACGTTCGCGTAATCCGCGGTCCAACAGAGAACGCCAACGTCCAACATCCAACGCTCAATCAGAGAAGGCTGGAAACGGTATTGATGAGGAGCGCGAGGATGACGGTATTGAAGCCAAAGGAGAGCACGCTGTGCACCAAGGTTAGTCGTCGCATCCCCCGCGAGGTAATTTGAACATCCGAGACCTGACAGGTCATGCCGACGACGAACGAGAAATAAGCGAAATCGAAATAGTCCGGCATTCGCTCGCTGCCTGGAAACAAGAGACCCTCCGCGGGCTCATCGGCGCCCGGCTGATCGCTGTCGCCATAAAAAGCATGGGCGTAGCGCAACCCGAAAGCGGTGTGGACCATCGACCATGAAAAGATCACCGTGCCGAGCGCGAGGATCAGATGCACAGTGAGATGGCCACGCAACTCCGCTTTGTTGACACTGATCAGAAACCCTACCGCAAACAATGCAGCACAAGCCGCCACCACGACAAAAACAAAAATTACCAATCGGCTAACGTCCTGCTCTTTGGCGCGCGAACGCAATTTTTGGACAGGCGTTGTCAGAATAGTAAGCCACGCGAGGAAAACAACG
>DATMPQ010000028.1:0-8282 GCA_035567015.1 Chthoniobacterales bacterium
TTCGCCATGTGTCCGAGCATCCCCATTTTTCCCAGCGCCTTTTGGTCGGCCATGTCGCGCACGCTACACGTGTTGAGTAAGACTACGTCCGCTTCCATTTCACTTTCCACGCGCTCGTAGCCACGCGCGATGAGCGAATGCGCTACTTGTTCCGAGTCGCGCTCGTTCATCTGGCAACCGTAGGTCTTAATGAAGAATTTCGGCATGGATGGGCGAGAATAATACACGGGCGAGCCGCCTTCGCCACGGAGAGATTATCGACTTTTCATCTTGTCGATCTTTCGGATTTAATCGCGGCACGAATGAAAAAAGAAGTTCCGGCAATCGGCATCATTGGCGGCAGCGGTTTGTATCAGATGGACGAGCTGCGCGATGCGACCGAACGCAAAATCGACACTCCGTTTGGGGCCCCATCGGACACGCTCATCGGCGGCAAGGTTAGCGGCCGGGAGGTTTATTTTTTGCCGCGCCACGGGCGTGGCCATCGGCTTTTGCCGCACGAATTAAATCACCGGGCCAACATCTACGCGCTGCGTTCGCTCAACGTGCGCTGGATCATCTCGGTGACCGCGGTCGGCAGTTTGCAGGAAAAATACGCGCCGCGGGACGTTTTGTTGCCGTCGCAGTTTTATGATCGCACCAGCCTGCGCCGCGATCACACATTCTTCGGTGAAGGAATTGCCGCGCACATCTCGTTCGCGGATCCGATCAGCACGAAGTTGCGAAACATCATTGCCGAATCAGCGCGTTCGGTAGGCGTCACGATTCACAACGGCGGCACTTACGTGAACATGGACGGGCCGGCGTTTTCGACGCGCGCGGAATCGGAGCTCAATCGCCGAAACGGTTTTGACGTAATCGGCATGACGAACCTGCCGGAAGCAAAGTTGGCCCGCGAAGCGGAGATTGCGCTCGCCACCATGGCGATGATTACGGATTACGATTGCTGGAAAGTGGAAGAGGAACCGGTCTCCGCCCAGACGGTGATCGGTCATCTGATGGCGAATGCCGAGACGGCGAGAAAGATGCTGGTCGATGTAATCCCGCGCGTACCGATGGAACCGAACTGGCCGGAACATTCCGCCCTCGACTCGGCGTTGGTCACGGAACGCAAGCTCTGGCCGGCCACAACAGTGAAGAAGCTGAAACCGATTTTGGGGCGATTTCTGTAGCTGCTCGGCGCGGCGGGCAGGGCGCAGAGCTCCTAATGCACGCTGCATGAAACTTCTGTAGATAAAAAACTGCTTGCCTTTCACGCCGCGATTATAGTAATTATAAATCAGTCGGCGAAACTCAGTTTTGCCCGCCTACGTACAGAGCCCGAAGAATGAAAATCGAAATCGTTACCTCTCTGCTCAGTCTCGCCTTGCTTTCCGCCTGTTCGACAACCACCCAAACGACTGCGGTAAATCAGACCAGCGAGCAGAGGATGGCGGCGAAGTACGCGAGCATAGAAAACGCCGAAGAGCCAGCGCCGCCCGCGGAAGGCCCGGATGATATTCCAGCGGTGCCGGTGGATGTGAAGCGGAATCCCGGCCTCGTGCCTACACCGCTGCTCCGCGACTCAGCGGCATCCTCAACTCCGTAATAGCGGATCTTGCGACTTCGGCTTCAGGCGTGTATGAGACTCCCGCCGTTTTCGGGGACTACATCCAGAGACCCCAGGAGAGCAGGGCAGAGGCGTCTCGCCACACGGCCGTGCTGTCGCCAAGCACGACCACAATGATGTCGCGGCCCGGGCGCGAACCGCTACAAATCAAGCAATGCCCGGCGGCTTCGGTGTAACCGGTTTTCATCCCATTGCAGTACGGGAGGCGTCTTAGAACTTTATTTGTGTTTTCGAGCTCGCGGGTGCGGCCGTTGGCGTAGCGAAAGGCGAGTTGCGGAAGACAAACAATCGATCGGATCGTGGGATTGGCGTAGGCTGCGCGCGCAATGATCGAGAGATCGCGTGCGCTCGAATATTGGCCGGGCACCGGTAACCCGTTCGGATTCACAAAATGCGAGTGCGTCGCGCCGAGTTCGCGCGCGCGTTGATTCATCATCTCGGCGAACGCTTCGATGCTGCCCGCATTGTCGCGCGCGAGACAACGCGCCACATCATTCGGGCTCTTTACCAGCAACGCTCGCAGTAGGTCGATGCGCTGGTAGGTGTCGCCAGGTTTGATATTCAACTTCACCGGCTCCGCCAGGGTATCGGTAAACTCAACTGTCACTGGTTGGTCCAAAAAACCATGCTCAGTAACAATTAATGCAGTGAGTAATTTTTGCGTGCTGGCCGCCGGTCGCAACTCATCCGCATTCTTTTCATACAAAGTTTTCCCGGTGCGCGCATCAACCATCATGACCGATCTTGCGCCTGTCGCCGGCACACCTCCGGAAACGGGGGGCGGCGAAACTTGATCGCCCTCTTCAGTCGATGCGACTTTGGTCTTCGCGTGCCGGTGCTGGGATCGAGCGCGCGTCGCTTTCGGCGGAGACTCCTTCGACAAAGGCTCCGGGACACCGCTCGGCCGGACGGCTTCCTGCTCCTGGGCAAAGGTGGTGAGCGCAAATGCGAATACGCAGAAGCAAACCATCCAATTGCGTCCCAATTTCATCAGCGGCAAATTAGGGGCAAGAATTTGTGAGGCGCAAGCACATAGCCAACGAGAGGTTATTATAAATCACCGCCGCGCTGGATTAACTCGATCTCGTAACCCTCCGGAGCGTCGATGAAAGCAATCTTGCCGCCGCCTGAGGTCTGATGCGGTCCGTCCGAAAGTGGATAACCCTTGGCGGCCGCTTCGCGGGCGAACTTTTCCAGATCGTCTACTTCGAATGCCAGATGCGTCAGATCGGGACCGACCACGACCGGGCCGCTCTGATCGAATTTACAGATTTCAATTTCTTCTTCGCTGCCAGGCGCTTTCAGAAAAACCAGTTGCGAGCCGCGGCCGGAAGTGTGCCGGCGAACCTCCTTGAGTCCGAGAACATCTTTGTAAAACGCGACCGTCTTCTCCAGATCGGCCACGCGATAACGAGTGTGTAAGAGTTTTTTAACCATTTGCGTATCTTATTGCCCCGGCCTGCGTTCAAATTCAAACTACGAGCCGCGAAATCAAGTGATGGTCTCATTAAGGAAGAGCGATTTCCAAATCGCCGCGGTCGCCGCGGCGACCGCTCCTTGTTGTCGCCGGCCTGGTCAGATGTCATTCTCTTAGTCCGATGAAACTTGTGATTGCTGCGACCGGCGCCAGTGGAACGATTTATCTGCAACGATTGCTTGAGCAGATCGATTGTGCGGCGCATGAGATTCATCTCGTCATGAGCGCGCATGCAGAACAGGTTGCGGCGCAGGAGCTGGAAGGTTTCAAAATTCCTGAGCGCGTCTCGCTACATTCGGAAAGTGATCTCAATGTTCCGTTTGTGAGCGGCTCGGCCTGCTTCGACGCGATGGTGATCGTTCCGTGCTCGATGGCAACACTCGGTCGGATCGCTTCCGGTTCCAGCGATAGCGCGCTATTGCGCGCCGCCGATGTTTTTTTGAAGGAGCGCCGAAAATTAATTCTCGTCCCGCGCGAGACGCCCTGGAATTTGATTCACGCGCGCAATGTCGTGACGCTTCTTGAGGCGGGCGCGATTGTTCTGCCGGCAATTCCATCTTTTTACAGCCGGCCAGGTTCCGTCACCGCCGTTGTCGATACCGTTGTTTGGCGGATTCTCGATCAAATCGGGTTGCCGAATCCGCGCGCCTATCGCTGGTCCGCCGCGGGACAGATTCGCCGTGGCGAACGGGATCAAACTGCGAAAACTCCGGGCAAGAAAAGTTGAAGATCGAAGGTTGGCGCGCGCGTTGGCTGATCGCGTTCGGATTTCGCTTGCTCCAGCTTTGGGCGCGCACGCTGCGTTATCAAATCGACGATCGCGCTGGCATTGTTGGAAAACCGGTGAACGAAAATTACATCGGCGCTCTCTGGCATAATCGCCTGTTGATATTTCCGGTCGTGCTGCGGCATTTTTTTCCGAACCGTCACGGCGCGGCTTTGATCAGCGCGAGTCGCGATGGAGACCTGCTGGCCGATGCCATTGGACGCTTCGGCTTCGATGTTGTGCGAGGCTCTAGTTCGCGACTCGGCGCCAGTGCAATTTTGCAGTTGACGGAAGTGCTCTCCGCGCGACGCGACGTCGTAATTACGCCGGATGGTCCGCGCGGTCCGGTTTACGAGCTTGGACCGGGAATTATTTTTCTGGCGCAAAAGTCGGGCGCGGCGGTTCTACCCATGAACATGGAATATTCGAACTGCTGGCGGATCAAAAGCTGGGATCGATTCATTGTGCCGCGGCCGTTCGCGAAAGTGTACGTGATCATCGGCCGGCCGCATCGTGTAAGATCGACAAGCACCGCCGAAGAGTTCGAAGCCGAGTGTTTGCGTTTGCAAGATGCGATGATGGCGCTGGTTGAACGACGCTGAGTCATTTACGTTCGGCGCATGGCGAAGTTAATCGACGGCCGCGCAATTGCGGAAAAAGTTTATGTCGATCTTCGCCACGAAATTGCGAAATTAAAATCGCAAGGCGTTACACCGGGTCTGGCCGTTGTGTTGGTGGGCGATCATCCCGCCTCGCGTGCCTACGTGCGCTCGAAGGACAAGATGAGCCGCGAGCTTGGTTTGCATTCCGTGAAACTCGAGCTCCCGGCGTCCACCACGCAGGCGAAATTACTTTCGCGCGTGGAGGAGTTGAATCGCGAGCCCGCCATTCACGGCATTCTTGTGCAATCGCCGCCGCCAAAACAAATTGATGAAGCGACCATCGTGCGCGCGCTCGATCCGCGCAAAGATGTTGATGGCTTTCATCCGTTGAACGTCGCGAAACTCGCGTCCGCTGCGGCGGACGGATTCGTCCCATGTACTCCGCTTGGGATTCAACGGCTGCTCATCGAAAGCAAGATCGACATCTCCGGCGCGCACGTCGTCATTCTTGGGCGGAGCATGATCGTGGGAAAACCACTCGCGCTTTTGCTCATGCAAAAAGGCAGAGGGAGCGACGCGACCGTGACGGTTGTTCATTCGCGCAGCCGGAATCTCGCAGAGATCACGCACTCGGCTGATGTCTTAATTGCCGCAATCGGCCGGCCGAAGTTCGTGAAAGTGGAACACGTGCGCGATGGCGCGGTGATTGTCGATGTTGGAATTAATCGAGTGGAGGACGCAACGAGTGAGCGCGGTTACCGGCTTATTGGTGATGTCGATTTTGACGAAGTGGCAACGAAAGTCGCCGCGATCACGCCCGTGCCGGGTGGCGTTGGCCCGATGACGATCGCGATGTTGATGTCGAACACGGTGAAAGCATGTCGGCAACAATGTTCCCTGTAGCGGCGCTCTGCGAGCGGCGCCATCTTTTTGGGAAAAGTTTGCGACGGTCACAGACCGCCGCTACAAAGGTGGCCTGACGATTTTCGCTGTGAGCAATTTCAGGATTGATGAGTCGATCCGCGCTGCGCTCACGAAAAGCGATGCGATGCGCGGCGACAAAACAGCCGCGCGCGCCAACCGATTGATCCGGAGTCGTCCCCGATACATGGCCGCGTGAGCGCGATCGAATTCACGCAAAGATACTTGTCGATCTTGTCCGCGAATGATTTTCACGATGGCGTTGGCGGCAAGTTCGCCCGAACGAAGCGCGTAATAAATTCCTTCGCCGGTGAATGGCTCGACCACGCGCGCGGCGTCGCCGATGAAAAAAAGATTCTCGTGGACGGCCGAAACGGGTGCGCGCGTGAGCGGCGTGATCGTCCGCCATGCGTGATCGGTTGCGATCCCGAAGTTTCGCTCGGCCCATCTTCGCAGCGATGAAATCGTTGGTGGCCGGCCGACGAGACAGAGATTCAATTCATTCTCATTCACCGGCGCCTGACCCGAATAACCTTCGGGAAGAAATTGGAGAACGACGCGATTTCCGAATTTTCTCGGCAAAGGAATATGCGTTTGCAATGCGACACGTTCGCGTTCGGGTCGCGGAAGCAAATTGCTAAGACGTGCCACGGTGGAGTTGCGTCCATCAGCTCCGACAAGAATGGCCGCCTCAAGAATTGTTTCTCCAGCAGCGAGCCTCCAGTGACGAGATGAATTTTTTTCGATTGCCCTTACTACCGTGGAGTCGCGAATTTCGGCGCCGAGTTCGCGCGCGCGCGTAAACAAAAGATTGTCGAAGAGGCTGCGCTTGATCGCTATCTCGCTTTCATCGCCCGGCGGAAGATCGACATGTACCGTTTGGCCGCCAATCGCGATGAACTCGACCCCTTCCAGTTTTCCATGCGGCGACGCGCGGCCGAGATCTGCAAGACCCAACCGGCGCAACACCGGCCAGCAGGCCGGATTCAAGCAATCACCACAGACTTTTTCGCGCGGAAATTGTTCCCGCTCGAGAACCAGTGTGCGCAATCCGGCGGCCGCGCAGAATGCGGCACATGTCGATCCAGCTGGTCCGCACCCGACTATTGCGACATCGAAGAGTTCCATTGCCAGGGATTCGAGATTCGAGATTCGTGAATCGGGAATCGCGAATCATGAAGCCGCCTGATTTAACGATTCACGGTTTGACGAATCACGATTCACGGCAGCTCCCTATTCCATCAATCAGATTCGGCGCTGGCGCGCAATCTAAAAGCGGGCAAGGTTGTTTTTCCAATGAGCTGGTCTCTTCCCATCTTTCGCGTCGCCGGCATCCAGTTGCGAATTCACGTGACCTTCCTACTGCTGATCGGCTGGCTCGCGTTCCGCTATTATGCGGAAGGCGGCACGGCAGCCGCGGCCGGGAACGTGTTTTTTATCCTGCTGCTTTTCGCCTGCGTCGTCCTGCACGAATTCGGACACGCGTTTGCTGCGAAAGCCTTCGGCATCAATACGCCCGATATCACGCTGCTGCCAATCGGCGGCGTGGCGCGGCTGGAGCGGATGCCGGAAGAACCGGTGCAGGAATTGATCATCGCGCTGGCCGGACCGGCCGTAAATGTGATGATCGCGCTGGGGCTGCTGGTCGTGATCGATTGGCACAGTGCGGCGGCGGCTCAGGTATTTGAAAGTCCGAATCTGCTCACGCAGTTGCTCGCGATCAATGTTTTGCTGCTGCTCTTTAATTTGCTGCCGGCATTCCCAATGGACGGTGGCCGGGTCTTGCGCGCTTTGCTGGCAACACGATTCAGCTATGCCCGCGCCACGCAAATCGCCGCGAGTATCGGCCAGGGCTTCGCGTTTGTGTTTGGTTTCGTCGGGCTTCTTTGGAATCCATTTTTGATTTTCATCGCACTCTTCGTTTACATCGGCGCGTCACAGGAGGCAGCGCTGGCGCAAATGAAAGATGTCTCACGCCGATTTCCGGTCTCGAGCGCGATGATCCGCGAATTCCGCACCCTTCCGGAAACTGCGACCTTGGAAGAAGCGGTGGATGCCCTGCTCGCAACGTCGCAGCACGACTTTCCGGTTGTCGGTGAAAACGGAAATGTCGCAGGCATTCTGACGCGGCACGATCTTATTGCGGCTTTGCGCAAAAATGATCCGCAGATTCGCGTGGGCGATGTGATGCGGCGCGATATTCCCACCGTCACCACCGGCACACGTTTTGAAGAAGCGTTCCGCATCATGCAGGAGTGCCATTGCCCGGCGGTCCCCGTGCTCGACAGTATGAAACGCTTGGTCGGTTTGCTTACGCCGGAGAACGTGAGCGAGTTGATGATGGTGCAGTCCGCGCTCCCGCGACGCCGCATCGTGTAATCGACGCGCCTTTGAGGTGGATCGACCGCTCCGCGGGCGATGGCAAATTAATGCGGCTTCGCCGCCTAAACATAACATCGAACTCGCCACGGGACGAGTTCGTCCGTTGGCGGACAAGCCGCCTTCGCTACCGCTACGGCGCGCCAAGGGACTGTTCGATCCACCGCGGATTCTCGATCTTGCAGCTCGGGTCGAAAGCAAATTGTAAGGCAGGCGCTCCGCCTGCCAACCTCCAACGCGGCAAGCGAGGCGCTTGCCCTATATTTCTCGCAGCGCGATTGTCGATCTTCTCAGAAGATGTTGGCGACAAAAGAAAAACCGGACCTGCGCAAAAAAGTGCACGAAGTGCCGCACAAGCCCGGTGTGTATCTGATGCGCGATCGGTTCCATCGCGTGATTTACGTCGGTAAAGCGCGCGATCTGCGCAAGCGGGTCAGCTCCTATTTCTTGCCTTCAAAACTTGCGGTGGCGGACATCAAAACGCGGGCCATGCTCGAGGCGGTCTGGGATTTCGAGACCCACACCGTA
>DATMPQ010000029.1:0-17576 GCA_035567015.1 Chthoniobacterales bacterium
ATACGCACGATCCGACGGAGCACGACGTGACGCCGCAAGATGTCGCGCGTTACGAACAAGCTGTTGGCAAGCAGAGCGCGTGGATTTTTTTCTCCGACAACTGGTTTGAATCGCGAAGGTTTCCGGCCGCGATGTGCGGCTGGATTCGCGGTCTCGGTAAAGTCCCATACGTGCGCTTGATGCTTCGCTCCAATGTCGATCAAGAACATGCCGAGAAAAGGTTTTCGCTTCAGAAAATCATCGCCGGCGATTTCGATGTCGATCTTCGCGCGTGGGCGCGCGACGCAAAAGCATTTGGATCGCCGATTTTGATGGAGTGGGGGACCGAGCCGAACGGCGATTGGTTTAGTTGGAACGGAAAATGGAATGGCGGCGCAAAGGAAGGACCAAAGCGTTACATCGCGGTTTACAAGCACATTGTCGATCTCATGTGCGCGGAAGGCGCGGACAATTTGCAATGGGTCTGGCACATCAATTGGTACGACGAGCCGGAAGCGAAATGGAATGCTTTCGAAAATTATTTTCCCGGCGAAAATTATTGCGACTGGGTTGCATTGAGCGCCTACGGACCGACAACGCCGATGATGAATGAAGGAACGGAAAGTTTCCGCTTCAAGATCGACGAGGCATATTCGCGCCTAACGAGTCTTGCGCCTCATAAGCCAATGATTGTCGCCGAGTTTGGCTGTGACTTGCATAACCGGCATGTCGATGTTGTTCGGTGGACGCACGGCGCCCTTGAGGATCTTTTCTCAAATCGCTGGCCAGCCATCATCGGTTTCTGCTGGTGGAACGAAGGCTGGCAGAACGACGATCACAAAAAGCACGACACCGACATGATTATCCTGCACGATGTCGATCTTACGCGCGTTTTTCGCGACGAATTTGTGCAGCACGCTGACAAGATTCAGGAGGCGCCGCTGACCTCACAGCGGTAGTTCGATCGCGCGTTTCCTTTCTGTCATCCCGAGCGGAGCGAGGGACCTCACAATCGAAGTTTGGAGCACACTTCGTCGTATAGCGTGATCAATCAGCCTGTGTGAGATCCCTCACTTCGTTCAGGATGACAATGCGCGTGGCCGTTGCGTAATTCAAAACCGCGCTGCATAATTACATCGTGGTTAAAGTTTCCATTAAGTATACCGGCAATTTGCATTGCGACGCCACGCACGGTCCGTCGCAATCGAAAATCGCCACGGACGCGCCCACTGATAACAAAGGCAAAGGCGAAGCATTTTCGCCGACCGATCTGGTCGCGACCGCGCTTGGCACGTGCATGAGCACGATCATGGGCATGAAGGCGGAGGAACTCGGCCTCGATTTGCGAGGAATGACTGTGTCGGTCCAGAAAGAGATGTCGACGGACGCGCCGCGTCGAATTGTCGGATTACCGTCTGAAGTTCACATTCCTCTGCCGGCAGATTGCTCGCAGCGCGAAGTGCTCGAACAAGCCGCGCTCAATTGTCCGGTGCACAAAAGTTTGCCGGCGGAAATCAATCGGCCGACAAAATTTTTCTGGGAGGGTTGATCCGTCATTTCCAGACTACTCGAAGTGCTTTTGTGATATCCTTCGTTTCGGCTCAGAATGACACTGCCGCTGATTAGAAAAGCGGTAGAAGCGGATGTTCCCGATCTGCTTCCGTTGATGCGCGAGCTGGCGCGGTTTGAAAAATACGAAAACGCTTTCGCCGTTACCGAGGAAGTTCTGCTCGAACAAGGATTCTGCCGTTCGCCGCCTGATTTCCACTGTCTCGTAGCCGAAGGAAATGGCGCACTGGTGGGGTTTCTCGTTTATTATTTTGTTCCTTTTACTTACCGCGCCAAACCGAATCTTGTTATCAAAGAGCTCTACGTGGCCGACCGACACCGAGGCAAAGGCGCCGGCAAGCTCTTGATGAAAGAAATCGCGAAAGAGGCCGAGCGGGCTGGTTGCGGCATGATCAAATGGTACGTCGCGAAATGGAATGAGCGCGGCATCCAGTTCTATGAACGTCTCGGCGCCAGGATCGATCCCGACTGGCACGAATTCCAACTGCCGGAGGAATCGTTCCGGGATCTGGCTGAGTCGTAGCCTCGCGGGTCATCCCGATGGGAGCGAGGGGCCTTGCCCACGCAGAATAGAACACGCCTATTCTCGCGGACGACCAAGGAGTCTCTGCGAGATCCTTCGCTCAGGATGACACGGCAGCGGGTTTGTCCAGAAACTCTGCGTACCTTCGGGCCGTGCGATCTTTCCACGCGCCCTTGTGATAAACGTATCCCGCGATCAACGGAAGGGCGAGCGTCGCCTCTGCGAAAACCATCTGTTCCGCTCCTTGATCGACTTTTCCCCACGAGTTCGCTTCTTTTAAGGTCGAACTGCTGAGCGCGCCGTCACGCACGTCCGAGACCGTGATTTGCACGGCGTATTTGTGCATGCCCACGTCGAATCCGAGGTAATCGCCGGCCACCACCGTGTCTTGCGCGAAGTTTTTCGGCACGCCACCACCGATCATGAGGAGGCCGCTCTGCTTCGATTCGATCTTGATCTTAGTCAGCTCGAGGAAGTCTTTCGCCGAATCGATGCTGACATGTTGATTTGGATGATGCCATTGATGATGAATTAATCCGAACCCGGCGCTGCAATCGCTAAAGGCCGGACAGAAGATCGGCACATGTTTCTCGAAAGCCGCGAGCACCACCGAATCGCGATTCTTTGCGTTGTCCTTCAAATGCCGTCCCATCTCGCGAATGAATTCGCGTGATGAGTACGGACGCAGCTCAAGTTTGTCCGCGATCTCGGCGCAGGTCGCGTCGCAAATACGTAACTGGTCTTCGTCGATGTAAGTATCGTAAATGCGATCAATGGCGAGGCGGCGCAGCACATCGTCGTCCGTGTTGATTTCTCCCTTGTAATGTTTGAAGCCAAGCGCTTCGAAAAAATCTTGATCGACAATGATGGCGCCGGTGGAAACAATTGCATCCACCATGTTGTGCCGGACAAGATCGACAATCACATTTTTCAAACCGGCGGAGAAAAGCGAGCCGGCCAGACAAAGAATGATCGCGCAATCTTCATCGCGCAGCATCGTTTCGTAAATTTGCGCGGCGCGGCCAAGATCGCGGGCCGAGAACGCCATTTTGCTCATTGCTTCGACGAGGGGTACGACGTTGTGCTCCTTGATGTCGATGTGCTCGATGACTTCGACAAGAAGATCGGATTTTTTCGGTTTCATAATGTCATTGGGAAGACAGGCTTCCAGCCTGTCACGGCAAACGGGCGTCTCGCCTGTTTGCGTCGTTTGGAGAAAGAATCGACAGGCGATGACGCCTGTCTGCCAGGAGAGCCAAGATGGCTGTCTTCCCTTCTTCGAGTCATTTTGCGTTTTCCGGATACAGCCAATCCATATAATCTTTCACGCCCGCTTCGAGGGGAAATTGAGGTTGATAACCGAGCGCGCTTCGAACCTTATCCAGATCCGCCTCCGTGAAGTTTTGATAATGCGCGTGTGGATTATCGATGTAATCGGCCACGAATTTTGTGCCGAGGCATTTGTTTAGAATATCGACCAGTTCATTAAATGACCTTGCCTGGCCGCAGCCCAAATTATAAATCCCGCTTTCCCGCGGCTCGAGTGCGAGAATGCTTCCTTCCACGACATCCTTCACGTAAACGAAATCGCGCTTCTGCTCGCCGTGCTTGAAAATGCGCGGGCGCTGCCCAGCCTTCATTTGCTGCGCGAGATGATAAACCATGCTCGAGGGCACGCCTTTGTGCGCTTCGCGCGGCCCATAAACGTTGAAGTAGCGCAGCCCGATGATGGTCCAATCGGGCGACTCCTTCGCCTCGCGTATCGCGATGTTGTCCATGATCGCCTTGGAAAACGCGTAAATGTTTGCCGGCGCGGCGCCGTTTGATTCGGCACTGGCTTCGCTCGCCGGCCCATAGATCGCCGCGGACGAGGCGTAGATGATTCGGGTTCTTGTTGGCCGCGCAAAATTCAAGAGACGCCGGAAACTTTCCACGTTGTCGTGCACTTGGATGAATTGATCGTGCAACGTCGTGTCAGTGATCGACGCCAAATGGAAGATCGCATCGAACTTTTCCCCGCCGAATTGGTCCTGCCAATCGAGCGTCGCCAAATTTTGCGCGACGAAATCACCACGATAACCAACAAGATTCTTGAAATCGCCGGAGCGAAAATCGTCGATCACCGTCAGGCGCGCGTCCGGAAATTTCTCCTGCAACGTGAGAACAAGATTCGAGCCGATGAAACCGGCGCCGCCGGTCACCACCAGGTTGAGAGCAGAATCGGACGTGGACACAGGTTGATAATGCGCGCCTGATAAATAAATCTTGAGCAGCCAAGCGCAAGCCGCTACTTGTCGATCTAGTTCTTTGTCAGTTTGGAAAAGTGGATCGGCGCGAGAAATCCCGTGTGAATCGGGAGCAGTTGCGCTGCTGTAACTGGATACGACTTCCCAAGGGCCAATCCCCGAAAGCTTTCGGGGGTGAAGGCGGGAAGAAGGTGCGTGCCGCAGAGGCATCATACGCCAGGAGCCAGAATATTTGTCCGGTCCACCTCATTCGTGCGTTCTGCTGTAGCGGTCTATGACCGTCGCCATTCCTTGGACAGAATAATGCGACGCTCACAGAGCGCCGCTACAGAAGCAGGACCCGCGAAAAAACTTCTTCGCAAAAAGAGGAATGAGAGCTGGGCGATGCGCCCCGCCACTTCAAGGACTTTGATGCGTTCTTGAAATGCGAATGGTTCGAGGGCCATTCAAACTTCGACAGACTGACAGGGTCTTAGAAGTGGCGGGGCAAACAAGTCCGACTCTCGGAGTTGGAGGAAACTTGTTATGAGAAATCGCCCATTATGTTTTGTTTTATTCAGCTTATTTAGCGCCGCATCTGCCATGCGCGCGCAAGATGCCGTAAGATCGGCTCTGACCGATCAGGAAGAAGCGGAAGCGGAACCGGTAATTGTCTCGGCGACGCGGACCGACGTTCCGCTCGATCAATCGCCGGCCAGTGTGAGCTTGATTTCGTCGGACGATCTCGAGCAAAAGCAAATCGAGCGCGTGAGCGACGCGCTTCGTGAGGTTCCAGGACTCAATGTTGTCCAAACCGGTACGCCCGGCCAGCTCACTTCCGTTTTCATGCGCGGTCTGCCAAGCGAAGACATGCAAGTCCTTCTTGACGGTATTCCGATTAATCAAGGATTAGCCGGCCAGTTTGATTTCGCGAACCTGACAACGGACGACATTGATCGAATTGAAGTCGTGCGTGGTCCGCAAAGCACGGTTTATGGGCCGCGAGCTCTGGCTGGCGTTGTCCAGATTTTCACCAAGCAAGGGACGGGGGAACCTGGGTTTACTTTGAGTTCACAAGGCGGCTCCTACGATACTTTTCGCGAATCGATCGAGAGCGACGGCAAGCTTGGCCAATTCGATTATTCCATCGGCGCCAGCCGGGTCGACACCGACAATGCGCGGCCAAACAACAATTATCGCAACAGCTCAGGGATCGCGGACGTCGGGTGGTCGCCTAACGAACAGTTACGGATCGGAAGCTTGTTCATGTATTCGCTCAGTGACACTGGAAATCCCAACACAATCTTTGATCCCAAACCGGTTGACCATTTCTTAACGGAAAAATGGTTCATCGCGCCGCATATCGATCTCCAGGTGGCCGATTGGTGGGAACACAAATTGATTTTCGATTACGATCATGAACGGCAGGTCAACAATCCGAATCAGGATGGATTTGTCGGGCCAACGCGCGCGCTTTTCGCGCGGGTGACAATTGACTATCAAAACGACTTGCGACCGACCTCCTGGCTTACGCTCACTTCCGGATTTTTTTACAACCGCCTGAACGCGGGACAGCAGCGGCCGTTTGTATCGCAGGCGTTTGGTCCACAACCGAAGTTTATCAGCGATCACACCCAGGAAGTGGCCGGTTTTCTGCAAGCCACCATTGACATCGACAATTTCATCTTCGTCGCGGGAGGGCGTGTCGATAATTTCAATCAATTCGGAGACGTTTGGACTTATCGATTCGCGGGCAGTTACAAGATCGACAAAACGAATACAACGCTGCACTCGAGCGTCGCGACTGGATTCAGTCCGCCGAGCAGTCAGGACAAAATTTTCGGGATGAATTTTGGATTGCGGCCGGAAAAAGATCTCGGCTGGGACATCGGCATCGAACAACGACTCTGGCAGAACCGAGTCAGGGTTGGGGTGACTTATTTTCACAACGACCTATCTAACGTGATTGGATTCAACGGCCAGTTCCAAACGTTGAA
This sequence comes from Chthoniobacterales bacterium, assembly GCA_035567015.1. GTDB lineage: Bacteria > Verrucomicrobiota > Verrucomicrobiia > Chthoniobacterales > UBA10450 > AV133. Next base: position 6,294 of record DATMPQ010000029.1, read on the forward strand.
TCTCGGTGCGGCGGAGACAGAAGGGCTTGAAATAGAATTGCGCGCCCAGCCAATTGCCGATCTTACTTTCACCGCCAGCTATACCTATCTGGATGCGGAAAAGACTTCGTCAGCCGACATTTCGCAGCCACAAGGTGCGCGTTTGCCACGGCGTCCACGCAACGAAGTCTATGTTTCCGGTTCCTATCTTTGGTGGAAAAAACTGCGCACGACGATTGCAGCGAAGTTTGTGAATGCGCGTGAAGAAATCAATTTCGGCGGACCAAATTTCGACATCGAAGATTACAGTTTTGTGAATGTTGCGGTCGAATATGAAATTAACCCACACCTGTCGATCTTTGGAAGAATCGACAATCTGACCAATGAGCATTACGCAGAGGTTTTCGGATTTCCCGCGCTGGGAATGGCAGCATACGGCGGAGTGAAACTCCGGTTTTGAACTGTAGCGGCGGTCTATGACCGTCGCTGGAATTAATGCGACGCTCATAGAGCGCCGCTACAGCTTGAATTCCGTGCGGCATCGCTTAATCACGAATTGTGAGTCCGCTGATCTATCTCATCGCCGGCGTAATCGGCGGTGTCCTCATTGCCGCAGCAATCGTCTTGATGCTTCGCAGACACGCGGAGCGCGTCGAGATGTTCGCGAATTCGAGACTGGTTGAAGAAGAATTGGTCAAGCGATTGGAAATAATCGATCGCGGATTGCGCGACGAATTTTCCCGCAATCGCGAGGAAGCAGGCGCGGCGGCTAAAACGCAGCGTGAAGAGTTGGGCAAATCGCTCGAGGGCGTGCGGTCGATTGTCGATCTTCGCTTGAAGCAACTCCAAGATGATAACGCCAAGCAGATCGACAAGATGCGGGCGACGGTTGACGAAAAATTGCAAGGCACGTTGGAGAAACGTCTCGGCGAATCATTCAAGCTGGTGAGTGACCGGCTGGAGCAGGTGCACCAAGGACTTGGCGCCATGCAGCAGCTGGCGAGTGACGTTGGCGGCTTGCAAAAAGTTTTGACGAACGTGAGAACCCGCGGTGGCTGGGGCGAAGTCCAGCTTGGTTCACTACTAGAGGAAGTGCTGACGCCCGAGCAATTCGCCAAAAATGTGAAGACGCGCGAAGAGAGCGCCGATCACGTCGAATTTGCAATCAAACTGCCCGGTGACGAAAACGGCGCTCCGGTTTGGCTGCCGATCGATGCGAAATTCCCGACCGAAGATTATCAGCGTTTAGTGGCCGCGCAGGAAAAGGGCGACGTTGCGATGGTAGATGAAGCGATGAAAAATCTGGAGACGCAATTGAAGCGTTGTGCGAAAGACATTTGCCAAAAATACATCAATCCGCCGCGCACGACGGATTTTGCGCTGATGTTTTTGCCGACGGAGGGACTTTATGCCGAAGCGATCCGCCGCGTTGGATTGATTGAACAGGTGCAGCGCGATTGCCGAGTAATTTTTGCCGGACCAACGACGCTCGTGGCGCTGCTGAACAGTTTGCAAATTGGCTTTCGCACGCTCGCCATCCAAAAACGATCGAGCGAAGTTTGGAATTTGCTCGCGGCCGTGAAAACAGAGTTCGGAAAATTCGGCGAAGCGTTATCGGCGGTAAAAGACAAGCTCGATCAAGCAGCGCGGCACGTGGATAATGTGGCTGTGCGTTCGCGTGCGATTACAAAAAAGCTGCGCGACGTCGAAGAATTGCCGAGCAATCCCCAGCCGTTGCTGAAGGAATTGTTAGGCGAATCGGAGAGCGAGGAGTAGGTGGATCGAGAGCTCCGTCGCTCGATGTTACAAGTGGCGGCCGAAGGTCGCGTTAATAGAACGCGCAAGGGACTGCGCGTTCCACCGCGTCTGTGGATCTACAGCACTTCGTTCCACTTACGCTTGTCTTTGAGCATGATCTCGCGGAGGAGACGGATGGGTGGCATGCCATGGTTAAGAAGCTCGTTGTGGAATTTTTGGAGCGAAAAGTTTTCGCCCTCCTGCGCTTTGTAATCGTCGCGCAGTTTTAGAATCTGCAATTTCCCGAGTGTGTAATTGAGATAGCCGGGATCGAACGTGCCGCGCATTGCTTCGGCCCGCGCTGGTTTTTCCTCGTAATAACAATTGTCCTGAAAGAATTTGGTCGCTTCATCGACCGTCATTTTTTGCGTGTGCATTTTGATCGAGACGCACAGGCGGCATAAGCGCAGCATCGCTTCATCGGCCTGAGCCATGCGATATTTGGCGGCGCGCTTGATATCGTCGACACTTGAGGTCGGGGTCGTTTTCGGGCTCGGCTTCGCTTTCGGCGTTGCGGTTGGGCGCGGACTCGCACTTGCCTTTGGCGTTGGACTCGGAGCCGGCGTGCCGCTGTATCCTTCGTCGATCATCATTTTCTCGCAGTAATGCGCCCAGCCTTCGATGAAGGCGTAGCTGCCAAAAATCTTTTCGACTTTACTCGCGGGCGACGCGTTCAAGCGCAGAAACTGCACATAATGCCCGGGATAAACTTCGTGAATCGAAATGACGTCGGCGGTGTAATAATTGAACGCGGTCAGCCATTCCTCTTTTTGTTTCTCTGGCCAGTCGCTCTCCGTTGGCGTGACATAATAATAGGCTTCGGTCGCTCTTTTTTCGAAAGGGCCCGGCGTGTCCATGGAGGCGAAAGACGTGGCGCGACGGTATTGCGGCGTTTCGGTCACACGCGCTCGTACTTCCGACGGGATCGCCACCAGATGATGAGTGGTGACGAAATTTCGGATTTGCTCGAGGTCTTTCCCGATATCAGGAAGCAAGTTTTCCGGGGTTGGATGCTCGCTCTGAATTTGTTTGAAGACTTCTCTGGCCGATTTGCCCGGATCGATTGTTTTCGCGGCCTCCGCAAACGCTTGCTGCTCCTTCTTTAATTCTGCCACGCCAATCTCGAGAATTTTCGCCGGCGGAAGATCGACCAGTTCGGTTTCCGCGAGCAGTTGCCGATATTTTTCTTCGCCGAGCGCGAAATCGGGCGAAGCTTTCGGAAGTTTCTCGCGTTCCAGCCAGGCCGCATAATCAGCCAACGCGACCGCGGCTCTGCGATTGGAGTTTTGAAACTCGGCTCGAATTCGCTCGTCCTTTAGCTCGGCGACCGCCGCGACCAGGTTTTGCTTGAGGAAATCGGAGGAACCTTTCGCAATTTTAATCGCAAGTTCGACATACGGTTTTGGGAGCACGTCATTTAAGTTCGTTTTCGCAGCAATCACGATGTTTGGAACCTGCGACTCGATGGCGGCGATGCTGTGAACGCGGTCTTCGAGCGACGCGAAGTTTCGCTTGATGTAAACGTTTACGTCGGCGGCGCGCGCATAGGTCATGGGATTGCGTTCGAAGACCGACATCTCCTGCATTTGAAAGAGTTCCTTCTTGATCGCAGCTTGCAGGATGCGCAAATCAATCGACTGCCGTTGAGTCAGTTTGTCTGCGTCGAATTTTCTCAGCCGGTCGTCGAACCGCCGCAATCGTGAAAGCTCGGCATCAAGCGCGAGCCGGCTATAATCGCTGATTTTGCCATCGTATTCGTGAAAGCCAAGGGCGCTACCCTGGAGCGGATGAGCAACCAGATAACCTCGGATATATTCCTCAGCCACCGCTTCATATTCGGCATCAGGGGTTTGCGCCGCGAAGTTGGCCCCGATGGGCAGGCAACTCACGAAGACCATTAGAAGGCTATGAGCGATTTTCATGGAAGGCTCTTGGTTTGCTTGTGCCGCGCAAGCTTATGCAGCGCTTTGGACGTTGCCAAAAATTTCCGATGAGCGATTGTCCACTCCACTTGAATTTCCGTTGATTAATATGAGACCACGCTTCGTATTCAGCACGTTTGTTTGTTTGCTGCTCGGCAGCGCTCTCCTGAATCTTCGCGCAGAAAATCCTCAGCCATCGAACGGAGAGGAGGACAACGGTTACTCACAGATTTCCATCTTCGCTAAGGCCGTCCAATTGATCCGGCAGGATTACGTCGACGGGAATAAAACGAGCTATCGCGATCTCATCACGGCTGCGATGAAAGGCATGCTCGCCTCACTCGATCCGCACAGCCAGTTCATGGACCCGGATGATTTCCGCGACATGCAAGACGACACGCGCAGCCGTTTCAACGGCCTCGGCGTCGAAGTCTCGATGAAAAACGGTTTGCCAACCGTCGTCACTGCGATGGAGGACACGCCGGCGGCAAAAGCGGGCATTGTCTCCGGCGATCAGATTTTAAAAATAAACGGCACTTCCACGGAAAGAATGGAACTGCAGGACGCGGTCAATGTTTTGCGTGGACCGCCCGGCCGTAAAGTGACCCTCACGCTGCTGCGGCCTTCGACCAAGGAGATCAAGGAATACACGCTGGAGCGCACGGAGATAAAAGTGCAAAGCGTCAAAGGCGCCAAGCTGCTGGATGCGGAGCTGACCGGCCCATTCAAGATCGGCTACATCCGGCTCATCCAATTCAATGAGCCGACCGCCGACGAATTGTCGAAGACCCTCGACGAATTGCAGAGGCAAGGCATGCAGGCGCTCATTCTCGATCTTCGGAACAATCCCGGCGGTCTTTTGAACAGTGCGGTGGACGTCTGCGCTCAATTTCTACCGCCCAGTACCAAGGTGGTTTCAACGCAGGGTCGAGTTGAGTCTCAGCAACGTGAGTACTCGACTTCTGGGGCAGCAAAAGAGCGGCCGCATTTTCCGATGGCAGTCCTGGCCAATGAAGGCAGCGCCAGCGGCGCGGAGATTGTGTCCGGTGCGCTAAAGGATTTGCACCGCGCCATCCTCGTGGGCGAAACCACTTTCGGAAAAGGCTCTGTCCAAAACGTGATGCAGTTGCCCGACGGCTCGGCCTTGCGCTTCACCACCGCGAAGTACTACACGCCGAGCAGGCAAGTGATTCAGGGGAATGGCGTGACCCCGAACATTCGCGTCCCCATGAGCGCAGAACAGGAACGTGCGCTCTTCGCGCTGCGCAGCGCTGAAAACATAAAGCCCGACGAGGAAAAAAACATCATCAAGACAAAAGATTCGCAGATGCTCCGGGCGATCGACGCACTTAAAGGCGTAATGATTTACGCGCAGCAAAACGTGCCCAAGCTCGACGCGGTCAAAAAATAATTGGAAGACAGCCGTCCCGGCTGTAAGGGCAGACAGCCTTCCAGCCTGTCGAAATCTAGCGACGGGCAAGATGCCTAGTTTGCCGTGACAGGCGCGACCCTGTCTTTGGTCGCAGATTTGGCAGGCGGAGCCCCTGCCCTACAATTCTTCTGTGAAGATAATTCTCGGGCTTGAAACTTCGTGTGACGAAACGGCCGTCGCGATTTTGCGTGGAGGTGAATTGCTTGCCAGCGAAATCGCTTCGCAGGTTGCGGAACACGAAAAATTCGGCGGGGTCGTGCCCGAATTGGCATCGCGCAATCATCTTGTCTACGCGCCGCGGCTGCTCGAACGCGCGACCCGCGCGGCGAAGATCGACATGGCGGACCTGGACGCTTTTGCCGCCACGAGCGGACCCGGTCTCGCAAGCTCGTTGATGATCGGCGCATCGATTGCGAAAGGGTTGGCGATTGGTCTTTGCAAACCGTACCTGGCGATCAATCACCTCGAAGCCCATTTGCTCTCGCCGTTTTTTTTGGAAGACAGGTCTCCTGACCTGTCAAGGCAGACAGCCGTCCCGGCTGTCGCGGGTCGGATTCGGCAGGCTGGAAGCCCGCCTGCCATGACAGGCGAGACGCCCGTCTTCCAAAGGCTGCAATCCGAAATCAAGCCGAACATCTCGCTGATTGTCAGTGGCGGACATACGATGTCAGTCCAAGTAGCTGGGCTGGGCGATTATCGATTGATTGGTCGCACCGTGGACGATGCTGCGGGTGAAGCGTTCGACAAAGTCGCGAAGATGCTCAGGCTCGGTTACCCCGGCGGGCCCGAGATTGAAAAAAATGCACGCAAGGGCAATGCGAGCCGGTTCGATTTGCCGCGGAGCATGCTCGACTCGGAGAATTTTAGTTTCAGCGGATTGAAAACGGCGGTACGCTATCTACTCCCGAAGTTACGGGGGGATTTCCTGGCGGATCTTTGCGCGTCGTTTCAACAAGCAATTGTTGATGTCTTGGTGCGCAAAACGATCGCGGCGGCGAAGAGATATGATGTCGATCTGATCACGGTGAGCGGCGGTGTGAGTTGCAACGAGGAATTGCGACGACAGCTGCGCGACGCTTGCGATGGCGAAGGATTTGAATTTAAAAGCGCGGAGCCGTGGTTGTGCACCGATAACGCAGCGATGGTCGCCTTCGCTGCGTCGTTACGACTCGATACTGGGTTTGAATCGAAGGTGACGGAGGAAATCGATCCAAATCTAGCGTTGGCGTGATCAATCGCCAGCACGCGAGGGCGCGTGCGCTCCCACAGAAATCAGCGATCAGTACTCGCGCTCGAGTAAATAATTGGCCAGCGCGTGCAGCGCTTCGGCTTTCGTGCCGAAGATCGACAATGCATCATGTGCTTGTTTGGTCAGTCGTTTGGCTTCGGCGCGCGATTTGTCCAAACCAATTACCGCCGGATATGTCGCCTTTTTCGCTGCGACATCCTTTCCGGCGCTCTTGCCGAGCTTCTCGGATGTTTGCGTTACATCGAGGATATCGTCGATGACTTGGAAGGCGAGGCCAAGAGCACGACCGAACCTTGTGATCGCGGCGAGCTGTTTCGGATTTGCGTTTGCACTCATCGCCCCGAGGCGAACGGAGGTCGTCAGGATCGCGGCGGTTTTGTTTTCATGAATGTAACGCAAGCCGGCGCGCGTTGTCTCTTTTCCTTCCGCTTCCAGATCAGCTACTTGTCCGGCGATGAGCTTCTGGCTGCCGGCTGCTACAGCAACTTCACGCAATAAGGTCGACATGTTATAGCGCGAAGTTGGTTTCCACCGCGAAATAATTTCAAAGGCGATCGTCAGTAACGCGTCGCCGGCAAGGACGGCAATGCCGTCGCCGAAAACCTTGTGGCAGGTGAGACGGCCGCGGCGGAAATCGTCGTTATCCATGCTCGGCAAATCGTCGTGCACGAGCGAGTAGGTGTGGATGCATTCGAGTGCACAAGCGAGCGGAAGCGCATTGTCGATCTTTCCGCCGCAGGTTTCGGCGGCGGCAAGACAAAGAATCGGCCGCAACCGTTTTCCGCCAGCGAACAAGCTGTAGCGCATGGCCTTGTGAATAGTCGCCGGTTTCGTGCTCTCTTTCGGCAGATGCCGATCGAGTGCACGCTCGATCTTTTCTTGCCGCGACTTGAGATACGCTTTCAGGTTCATTCCGCTGGGCAGTGTAAAATTTGATTGCTGCGCTGTGCTAGAGATTTTCTGCGGACTCAACGGCGACCGTCGGTTTCGTTTGCATGGCGAGGAAGGCGCCGAGGAGCAGAATGGCGGCGCTCCAGAGTTGGGCGTGGGTGAGGCGTTCGTGAAAAATCCAGGCGGAAAGTGCCAGCGCGCCGGCGGGGCAAAGGAGTTGCAGCGTTTGCGCGAGCGCGACGCCGATTTCGCGAATCGCGACGTAATACAAAACGTGGGCGAGCGTAATGCAGCTGACGGCGGAAATGATGAGGACGACGTTAACGTGCACACCCGCGTGAAGCGGAGTGTCGATCTTTCCAAAAGCGAATGTTAAGGGCAGGAGGAGTATCGAGGTTACGAAGCTGATTAAACCAAAACTGCGAATCGAGCCGAGCTGCGCGGAAGGACGTTTGACCAAGACGCCGTACAGCGCCCAGCAAAATGTGGCGGTGAAGGCAATAATCAAGCCGGGCAATGCAATATGTCGATCTTGTCCGCTCGATTGGAACCAAATCACACCGAACGCGCCGATCAAGCCGAGAACTGTGCCAGCTTGAAATTGCCATTGACGGATCACGTAGCGTTCCTCCGGAAAAAAGGCGAGCGCGAGCAGTGCGGTGAAGATGACCGATGAGCGGGTGAAAATCGCGTAAACACCGGGGCCCATGTAGAAAAGGGCCATCACCTGCGTGATTTGGTGGACGACGTTCGGGAAGCATGGAACGAGGCATAACATCAGAGCGCGCCAATTAAGACGCGGGCCGCCACGGCCAAGCCGATAAAAGAGAAGTGGGGCAATGGCGATGCAGGCGACGGAATAGCGATAAAAATTCTGTGCCCAAGGGTCGTAGTAGCGATTCAAGTAATATTGAAAGAGCGACGGCATCGACCAGATGGCGACCGTGGCGAAGACCGCGGCGTAGCCTTTCGAAAGATTGGTGCGGCTGCCTGGATCGATCATTTCAATTTCCGGCGATTGCTTCATCGTTTGGTGGCTGATTTTGGCGCGTGAATTTCCTCGCTTATAAACGATTAATCGCTCAAAAAGTAGTTTCGGAGGAAAAATGAATACCTTGAATAAGCAAACAATCACCCTGGCGATGGCGGCATTTTTATGGATTGCGCAAACAGAAAGTACTTCGGCAAAGCGGGCGCCGGCCGGCGATGCGGGCGGACATAACAAGCGCGGGATCGAGCTGGCGGAACAAAAGCAGTACGACGCAGCCATCGCTGAATTCACGAAAGCCATTCAAGCCAATCCGAAAGATCCTGGCGGTTACAACAATCGTGGCACCGCTTATCGCGCGAGCGCCAGACTTCCCGAGGCGACCAGCGATTTTTCCAAAGCTATTGAGATCGCGCCAAAAGACTACATCGGCTACATGGAGCGCGGGGAGACCGAGGTGATGCAAAGCCAATTCGATGCTGCGCTGGCCGATCTCGATAAAGCGGTCCAATTGAAGCCCGATGAAGCCCTTTCTTACAAATTCCGCGGTTTCGCTGAGATCGGTCTGACTCAGTGGGATAGGGCGGTCGCGGATTTTACCACCGCGATCGAAAAGAATCCGAACGATCCGCAAAGTTACGATCGACGTGCCTGGGCGAACCGGAATTTGAAAAATTATGACGCGGCAGTCAGCGACTACGCGGCGATGATTGAGAAGAACCCGGCGGACGCTGAGGCCATGGTTAAGCGCGGGGCGACCTATGTATCGATGACTCAGTACGAGAAGGCGATCGCTGATTACGAAGCCGCGCTAAAATTAAAGCCGGACGACTACGACACAGTGCAGCGGTTGCAATATGCCCAGGGCATGCTGGCTGCGAGGAATGCCCCGCCGCCCACCGCGACGCCGACACCCAAGGAAGCCCCGGGCTTGATCACTCCGCTCAATATCGGGATTGCGATTGCAGTGCTGGCTATCATCGCGGTCGTGGCGCGCCTGGTCACCCGAGGGAAAAGCGAAGTTGAACCCAGCAGCGGACGAATTCGATAATCGGCGGAGAAGAAATTTCTTTGACACCCACGAGCGCGCTGTTAGCTTGCGGACGCTTTTTGCTGGAACGAGGTGGTCCCATGGTCGTTCAAATTGCAAAGTTTGACGCGGCTCTGGGACTTTTAGCTCTCTAGTGGAAGTGAAACCGGTTCGTCGCTCGGCTCCGCCCCGGAGACGCGGCGAGCATCGAGATGACGAAGAGCCGCCCATGTAGCTCAGTTGGTAGAGCACGTCCTTGGTAAGGACGAGGTCACCGGTTCAATCCCGGTCATGGGCTCCAGAGTGAGCTCGCGACCGGCAGCGACAGTTAGATGAAAAGATGTAGTTTAGTTTAATTAACCAGGAGAATTGAAATGGCTAAGGAAGCATTTAAACGCGACAAGCCGCACGTGAACGTCGGCACGATCGGTCACGTAGACCACGGCAAAACCACCCTCACCGCCGCCATCACTAGCGTGCTCGCCAAAAAAGGCATGGCCGAAGTGCGCGCCTACGATTCCATCGACAACGCGCCCGAGGAAAAAGAGCGCGGCATTACGATCAATACCGCACACGTGGAATATCAAAGCGACAAGCGCCACTACGCGCACGTCGATTGCCCCGGTCACGCCGACTACGTCAAGAACATGATCACCGGCGCAGCGCAAATGGACGGCGCGATCCTGGTCGTGAGCGCAGCGGACGGTCCTATGCCGCAGACACGTGAGCACATTCTGCTCGCGCGCCAGGTCGGTGTGCCTTCTGTGGTCGTGTTTCTGAACAAGGTTGATATGGTCGACGACCCCGAGCTTCTCGATCTTGTCGAAATGGAAGTGCGTGATCTCCTCACCCAGTACGAATTTCCGGGAGACAAAATCCCGATCGTGAAGGGGAGTGCTCTTAAGGCGCTGGAAGGCGATGCTGAAGCAGAAAAGCAGGTGCTCGCGCTGGTGGCGGCGATCGACGATTACATTCCGGTCCCCGAGCGGCCGATCGATCAGCCATTTCTCATGCCGATCGAGGACGTGTTCAACATTGAAGGCCGCGGCACGGTCGCCACCGGTCGTGTCGAGCGCGGCGTGCTCAAGAAGATGGAGGAAGTGGAGCTCGTCGGCATTAAGCCGACCTCCAAGACCACCGCGACCGACATCGAGATGTTCCGTAAACTTCTCGATGAAGCGCGCGCGGGCGATAACGTCGGTGTTCTGCTGCGCGGATTGAAAAAGGAAGAAGTGGAACGCGGCCAGGTCATCGCCAAGCCGGGATCGATTACGCCGCACAAGAGGTTCAAGGCGGAAGTCTATGTGCTGAGTAAGGAGGAAGGTGGCCGCCATACTCCATTCTTTACCAATTACCGGCCGCAATTTTATTTCCGGACCACGGATGTGACCGGAGCGGTCAAGCTGCCCGAAGGCGTGGAAATGGTCATGCCCGGCGACAACATCGCCATCGAAGTGGATCTGGGCACGCCCATCGCCATGGAAAAGACAATTCGCTTCGCCATTCGTGAAGGCGGAAAAACGGTCGGCGCCGGTCGCGTCAGCGAAATTCTGGACTAACTTACCGACGAAAGACGCCAGTAGCTCAATTGGTAGAGTAGCGGTCTCCAAAACCGTCGGTTGGGGGTTCGAGTCCCTCCTGGCGTGTTGGCCGAAGGCCACGTTAAAGCGTTAAAATGGTTAAAGGGTTGAAACGGCACAAAGCGAAAATGCAGCGGGCTCGGGATCGAGGACCGCTTCAACGTTTCAACGCTTTATCCCTTCAACGCTCCTAATGATCACGAAAACCAAAAACTTCTTCAACGAAGTGAAGGTCGAGTTGCAAAAGTGTTCCTGGCCGTGGGACACAAAGGAGAAAGGCATCCGCCGCTACAAAGAGCTGACTGACTCGACTCTGGTCGTCATCATCGCGATGTTATTGCTCGGCGGGTACGTCGCCCTTTTCGATTTTGTCCTTGTGAACGTGGTCCATTTCTTCACCCGGTTGCATTGATTA
>DATMPQ010000030.1:0-7399 GCA_035567015.1 Chthoniobacterales bacterium
TGAAGGTGGCGAAGCGCGCGATGTCGAATATCGCGAGCTGCTCGCGGACAGAATCGCGGAGGCGATTGTCGAACAACGTTATGGGCCTGGTGTTTATCACACCTCAGCCGAAGCCACCGTAGAACCGCGGCCGCCGAGCGAAGGTCCGGGAGGTCCGGGCTTGGCGCCCGCTACTCTTCGTCACGATTAGAATTTTTCTGTGGTGGCCCCGAACGCTTTCGGGGCTGCGAACACAAACGCCCGCCGGGGGGCACGCCTGCCTCTAGAGTGGATTTAGATTAGAATTCTTTTCCGCGCTCTTCGCGCCCGATCGCGCTCAACCCGATCAGGGCCAGAAAAATGACGAGCGCGAAAAGCGCGAGGGCTTTGGCGTAATCCGGACGCCCGCCAGCGTCGTGGAAGCGCTCGGCCAGCTTTGCCTCGACCATGGCCGTGTTGGCCGCGAGCAGATTCCCAAGTTGATAGGCGAACCCAGGAAAAGTGCCGCGTACCTCAGCGGGCGAAAGCTCATTTAAGTGCACCGGCACGATCCCCCATGCCCCTTGCACCATGAATTGCATCGCGAATCCTCCGGTTACGAGAAGAGAGATACTCGGCGAAAAAACCCAGGCTGGGATGAGGAGAATCCCGAGGGCCGCAGCAACAATGATGGAGCGACGCCGACCGAACTTCTGCGAGAAATGACCGATGATCGTGCCGCCACAGATTGCGCCGAAGCTGTATATGATTCCGATGGTCGCCTTTTGCGTTACGCCGAGGCCGCGCTGTTCGCCCAGAAAAGTTTGATACATGTCTTGTGTCCCATGAGACATCGCGTTGAACGCGGTCATCAACAAAATCACATAGAGAAAGAGCACCCAGTGGCTTTTAAGGATGGTCCAGAGATTGTTCCAAAGATCGGCGGCGCTGCGGCGGTGCAACCATGCAGGCGATTCCGGCACGCGCGCGCGGATGAAAATCACCAGAAACGCCGGCAACACTCCAACCACAAACAATCCGCGCCAGCCGAAAAACGGAAACACCAGCCAGTAAACAACCGCAGCCAGGAGGTAACCGAACGCATAACCCTGCTGGAGAATTCCGGAAAACAATCCACGCGCTTCGGTGGGTAAACTTTCCATGGCCAGCGATGCGCCAAGTCCCCACTCTCCGCCCATGCCGATTCCATAAAGGGCGCGGAAAATCAGGAACATTGTGAAATTCGGCGCGAAGGCGGTGAGCAATTCCATGATCGAATAAAAAACGATGTCGATCATGAGCGGGATACGCCGCCCGAATCGGTCGCCCAGCAATCCAAAGATAAACGCGCCGACCGGGCGCATCGCCAGTGTGATCGTGATCGCCCAGCCCACATCGATAACACTCCGGCCAAAATCGTGGCCAACGGTCGGAATCACAAACGTGAGCAAAAAGAAGTCGAGCGCATCCAGTGCCCAGCCGAGAAAACAAGCGACGAAGGTGTTGCGTTGATCGCGGTTAAGTAATTTAAAGAGCCGGACCGCTTCCACGGCTCAGTCACCTAATTGCCCCTTCAACTGAAGTCGAGAATTCTCTCCGCCTATGTGGGCAAAGGTCGAAATCCGAATGACGCCACGCGAGGTTCATCATTCGACATTCCGTCATTCGTCATTGCTCGAGAGCAAGAGAAGGAATAAGAGTTCCGTAACACATCTACGCATCATGATGCGTCAATTTGTTCCTTGATGATTGCAGAAAAGGCCGTTTAGTTATCGGTAATCATGCCGCCTGACTTGCATCCACTGGAACAGCTCCTGCGCGAACGCATCGTCGTCCTCGATGGCGCCATGGGCACAATGATCCAGCGCCACAAATTGTCGGAAGCGGATTATCGCGGCGTGCGTTTTCGCGATTGGAAGGGCAAAGATCTAAAAGGCAGTCTCGAGCTGCTGCTGCTCACCCGGCCGGAAATCATCGAGGAGATTCATGCCCAGTACCTCGAAGCCGGCGCCGACATCATCGAAACAAATACCTTCAGTGCGACGACAATCGGCTTGCACGATTTTCTCTTTCCCGAAGAGCCGGCGCAGGGACGCAAGGATCGACAATTTTTTCAACGCGTGGTGGACGATGTCGATCTGCGGGCGCTAGTGCACGAGATGAACGTGGCCGCCGCGAGGATCGCGCGTGGCGCCGCGGATCGTGCGGCGAAGCAAACTGGAAGTTCTCGTTTCGTCGCCGGATCGATTGGTCCCCTTCCCGTCACCGCGTCCATCTCTCCAGATGTAAATGATCCAAGCTTTCGCGCGGTGACGTTCGATCAACTGCGCCAGACTTACTTCGACCAGGTAAGCGCGCTGGTCGAAGGCGGTGTCGATCTTTTGATTGTTGAAACAATCTTCGATACGCTCAATGCGAAGGCGGCGCTCTTCGCAATCGCGGAAGTTTTCCACCAGACCGGAAAGAAACTTCCGCTCGTGATTTCGGGTACGGTCACAGATCGGTCCGGCCGGACCTTGGGCGGTCAAACCGTGGAAGCGTTTCTCATCTCCATCGCGCACGCCCAGCCGCTCATCGTTGGTTTGAATTGTTCGCTCGGCCCGGATGAAATGGAGCCATTCATCGAGGAGCTCGCGCGAGTCACTCCTTTTTACGTGAGCGCGTATCCGAATGCGGGATTACCCGATCCGCTCTCGGAAACTGGATTTCCTGAGACGCCTAAAACGCTCGCGCCGAAACTAAAAACGTGGGCGACCAACGGCTGGCTCAATATCGTGGGAGGTTGTTGCGGAACGACTCCGGAGCACATTCGCGTAATCGCAGAGGCGGTGCGCGATTGCAAACCGCGCGTGGTTAAAGCCGAAGACGGGCGCGCTGCGACGCGTGCGCTCCCGAGAGAAGACGAGCGCAACGATCGTGCGCGCGATGGCGGGTTGCAGCTCTCCGGCTTCGAGCCGCTCAATGTCACGCCGGAGATGGGCTTCGTGGTCATCGGTGAGCGAACGAACATCACCGGTTCGCCAAAGTTCTCGAAACTAATTCTCGATGATGATTTCGATGGCGCGCTCGCCGTGGCCCGGCAGCAGGTGCAAGGCGGCGCGAACATTCTCGACGTGAACATGGACGAAGGGATGATCGATTCGGAGGCGGCGATGACGCGCTTCCTGAATCTGATTGGGAGCGAACCGGAAATCGCGCGCATCCCGATCATGATCGACAGCTCGAAGTGGAGCGTCATCGAAGCGGGTTTGAAATGCGTTCAAGGCAAAGCGGTCGTCAATTCCATTAGCTTGAAAAATGGCGAGGAAGAATTTCTCCGGCAAGCGCGACTCGTTAGTCGATACGGAGCGGCCGTCATCGTGATGGCTTTTGATGAGCAAGGTCAGGCCGATACCTTTGAGCGCAAGATCGACATCTGCGCGCGGGCTTACAAATTCCTGACTGAGCGCGCCAGTTTCTCACCTAACGATATCATTTTCGATCCAAACATCCTGACCGTCGCGACTGGTCTGGAGGAGCATCGTAATTATGCGGTGGATTTCATCGAAGCGACGCGCTGGATTAAGAAAAATCTTCCCGGTGCGCGTGTGAGCGGCGGTGTAAGCAACATTTCGTTTTCGTTCCGGGGAAACAACACCGTGCGCGAGGCGATGCACGCGGCGTTTCTTTTTCACGCGATCCGCGCCGGTCTGGACATGGCCATTGTCAACGCAGGTCAGCTCGCCGTTTACGAAGAGATCGAGCCGGAGCTGCGCGAGCGGGTGGAAGATGTTCTGTTGAACCGCGGAGCCGACGCGACGGAACGGCTCGTCGAGTTTGCCGAAAATGTAAAAACGAAAGGTAAGGCGCCGATTAAAGATGAAGCGTGGCGCGCGGAGCGTGTGGAAGAGCGCCTGAAGCACGCGCTGGTCAAAGGAATCGTCGATTACATCGACGTCGACACCGAGGAGGCGCGGCAAAAATGCAAACGCCCGCTAGATGTCATCGAAGGTCCACTTATGGCCGGGATGAGCGTGGTCGGCGATTTGTTCGGCGCCGGCAAGATGTTTTTGCCGCAAGTGGTGAAGAGCGCGCGGGTGATGAAAAAAGCCGTTGCCTATCTGATGCCGTTCATGGAGGCGGAGAAATCGGCGGGCGCAAAACCGCAGGGCCGCATCGTGATGGCAACGGTAAAGGGCGACGTGCACGATATCGGCAAGAACATCGTAGGCGTTGTTCTGCAATGTAATAACTACGACGTTGTCGATCTTGGCGTAATGGTTCCGGCCGCGAAGATTTTGGAGACGGCGCGTGAACGAAAAGCAGATGTAATTGGTTTGAGTGGATTAATCACACCGTCGCTCGATGAGATGGTGCACGTGGCGCAGGAAATGGAGCGCGAAGGATTTCATTTGCCATTGCTAATCGGCGGCGCCACCACCAGCCGGGCGCACACGGCGGTGAAAATCGCGCCGCATTATCGCTCGAGCACGGTGCACGTGCTTGACGCGTCCCGCGCGGTAGGCGTGGTGAATTCTTTGTTGAGCGAAAAACAGAAGGCAGCGTTCGATGCGAAGACGCGCGCCGAATATGCGTCGTTGCGCGAGCAGCACGCGGCCAAGACGCGCGAGAAAAAACTCGTTACGCTGGAGCAAGCGCGCACCAATCGAACGCCAATTGATTCGAGCGAATATAGACCCCCGAAGCCGGAGTTTCTGGGTTTGCACATTTACGCGAGCAGTCCGGGGAGCGCAGGCTGCCAGCCTGCAGTTGCCGGCAGCTTGCCGGCAACACTCAGTAAAACGAACGCAGCTTCACCCGCGTTCGAGCCGAGCGAAGCGTCTCCGCCAGCGACCAAGCCGAGCACGCCACCAGCATGCGCTCCCCGGCAGGTGTCGCTTCGAACGCTTATCGAGTACATCGATTGGTCGCCGTTTTTTCATGTTTGGGAACTGCGCGGGCGCTATCCGGCGATCTTCGATGATCCGGAAATAGGCAAACAGGCGCGTGAGCTTTTTGATGACGCACAAGAACTCCTCGATGAGATCGTCGCGAAGAATTTACTGATGGCGCGAGGCCTGTTTGCGTTCTGGCCAGCCAATTCCGTTGGTGACGATGTCGATCTTTATGTCGATGAAAGGCGAACCCAGAAACTCGCGATCTTCCATTTCTTGCGTCAGCAAATGCAAAAACCGGCCGGACAATTCAATCATTGCCTGGCGGATTACATTGTTCCGCAACCAAATCCGAAATCGGAAGATTATCTCGGCGGATTCGCCGTAACGATTCACGGCGCGGATGAACTGGCGAAAAGGTTTTCAGCCGAGCACGATGATTATAACGCGATTCTGGCCAAGGCGTTGGCGGACCGGTTGGCGGAAGCGTTTGCCGAGTACTTGCACAAAGAGGCGCGAATCGCGTGGGGTTTTGGGCGCGAGGAAAACTTGTCGAATATCGATCTTTTGCGCGAGAAATATCGCGGCATCCGGCCAGCGGCGGGTTATCCCGCGTGCCCGGATCACGCGGAGAAGCGAACGTTGTTCGATTTGCTTAACGCGGAAAAGAACGCGGGCATCAGATTGACCGAATCGTTTGCCATGCATCCGGGCGCGAGCGTGAGCGGTCTCTATTTCTCACATCCCGACGCGAAATATTTCGGAGTCGGGCAAATCGCGCGTGATCAGGTGATTGATTACGCGGCGCGAACCGGCGAGACAATTGCGGCCGTCGAAAAACGGCTTGCGCCTAATCTGGGTTATGATCCGCCGGCGGCGGGGTAAAGCGACGGCGCCGCTTTGGTCATTGCGGGCAGGAGTTTCACGGGTTCGCTCGAAGTAACGACTCGGTCCTCCTCGTTGGGTTGCGTTGCAGCTGGCCAGACCACATCCCAGGCGAGTCCGCATTTCTCCAGCAACCAGATGAGGTAGCGGGTGATGTCGAATTCCCACCAACGCAATCCGTGGGCGGCGCAACGCGGCTGGGCGTGATGGTTGTTGTGGTAACCCTCGCCAAACCCAAGGACGCCGACTAAATAGTTGTTTCGGCTGTGATCGGAGGTGTCAAAGCTGCGATATCCAAATTGCGGCATGTGGCAGATGGAATTGACCGCCCAAGTGACATTGTAAATCAAGAGCATCGGAACGTAGATGCACCACAACATTCCGGCGAAACCGAAAGTGAAGAACAGAGCGGTGGCCACCGCCAGATGAGGTAGGACGTAAAGCGCCGAATTTTCCCATAAGCGGCAATACCAGATTTTTCGCACATCGGCGGCGTAACGTTTTGAGCGCTGACGGAATCCGGGCGGCTTGCGCACCAGCCACATCATGTGGGCGTAGGGAAATCCGTGCACCGGACTGTGGATGTCCTCGTCGGTATCGGATTTCAAATGATGATAACGATGGTCGCCAACCCACATGACCGGATCGCCGGCCAGGGTGACAGCCGAGCCAGTGGCAAAAAGAAACTTGAGCCACTCCGGCATTTCAAAGCCGCGATGTGTCAGATACCGATGCAGATAAAGTGTCGTGCCGATTCCGCCCCAGAAAAAAACTACCAGCATGACGGGCAGGTAAGAAAGGTGGAAACGATAGAGAAGGCCGAGCACGCCCAAAACCTGCAATCCAATCAGTACAACAAAAATCAGTAGATGGAGTTTTTCGTGTTTAAACATGCGGCGGAGAAGAAGAAGAAGGCGGAAAACAAGAAAACAAAGCAGCCTACCGGGCCGCAGCTAAATAAAGAGAGCCGACATTCCCATGAAAATGAGGAAGGCGCAAGTCGTTATTTCCTAATAGCCATCTCGCAATTCGGAGGCGCGTTCTGTTCACGATGAGTTGGACCCCTCACCCATAAGCAAATCGCGACGCGACGCGCTAGTTTCGACGTTGGCCCATTCGTCGCCCAGAACCGATTGCGAAAATTTGAGTCCGCGGAAGAAGAGAGCATGTTGAAACTCGGCACAGATTCGGGGTGTAGCTCAGTCCGTCACGGGAAGGACTCGCTGCGGTAAGCTTGATAGAGCGGCTGCCGCGGCGACAGGTCGCGCCTAAATTTTCTGATGCGAGATGCGGGCATGCATGATATGCATCCGCCAACGCGGGGTGTAGCTTAGCTTGGTAGAGCGCGTGGTTTGGGACCACGAGGTCGCAGGTTCAAATCCTGTCACCCCGACACTTTCAGAGCTCAGACATCAGAAGTCAGAGGTCAGAGGCGAGAGGCCAGAGGTAGAGGACGGAGAATGAAATTGGTAAAGCTGGTGATGCTCGCGATGGTCGCCGCGGGGATAACTCCCCTGCTCGGGCAGGACGCGGCGCGATCGACCGCCGATCTTCACACGAAAGCAAATCCAGAGATTCTTCCGACCCCAATCCCAGAAAAATCGCCGGAGCTTCCGGAGTTATCGCAGCTTGATGAGATTTTCAAGCAAACGTCGCTGGGTAAGACAGCCGACGAGTACCGG
>DATMPQ010000031.1:0-9505 GCA_035567015.1 Chthoniobacterales bacterium
CATTTTCGCCGCGACGATAAACGCGAGACCGATCGCAATCAGAAAAAACGAGAAGAACTGGCCGCGGGTGAAACCGGCAATGAGCGCCGCGTCCGGCTCGCGAAAATATTCGAGCAGGATTCGGAAGACCGCGTAGAAAATGAAAAAGAGTCCGGTCAAAACTCCATTCGGTTGTCGTGTGCGCTTGCGCACGATCCATAAGATCGCAAATAAGACGACACCTTCGAAGAAAGCTTCGTAGAGTTGCGATGGATGGCGCGGCGTCAAAATTGTCCGCAAAACCTCTTTCACTTGCGCTTGCCGATGGACCGCGCCGACGATCGCTTCCGGCGTTGTCAGCGATGGATCGATCTGCGCGCACGCCGCAATGGCGCGGTCAGCTTCGGCCGGATGATCGAGCAATTCTTTCGGAAACTGCATCGCCCAGGAAACGTTGGCCGCGCGCCCGTAAAGTTCGCCGTTGATGAAATTGGCGCAGCGACCGAAGAACAACCCGAGGGGCGCAGTCACGACAAGGTTGTCGCCGAGATTGGTCCAGGAAAGCTTGTGCCGATGCGCGTAATAAAGCGTGAAGAGCAAAAGGCCGATCATCCCGCCGTGGCTGGACATGCCGCCTTCCCACACGCGTAAGATCGAGATCGGCTCGCGCAACATTTCCGGTTTGTAGAAAAAAACGTAACCGAGCCGGCCACCGATGATCACGCCGAAGAGCGCGCAACCAGTGATGAAATCGCCAACTCTTGACGCCGGTAGATCTGCATAACCACGCTTCGCCAGCAAACTCAGGAGCACGTACCCGCAAATAAACGCGAGCACATAAGCCAGGCCGTACCAACGCGGACCAACATTATCATAGATCCGGAAAATGATCGGATCGAGATCGTGCAGGTAGTACGCGAGCATTGGCGTGGGCGATTGTCAGTGATGTTCGCGATAACCGCAATACAAACGCATTTTGTAGCCGTCGCCCTGTGGGCGACGCCACGCTTCGCACAGCGAAGCGGCTACAGCGTGCGCGCTTTTTTGCGCGCGACAATGTTCAGCACCCGCCTGAGAAACGGCGCGGTGCGACTGATGCGGTTCTGGGCAACTTCCTCCGGCGTTCCAACTGCCACCACTTCGCCGCCTTCCGCGCCGGCTTCCGGGCCAAGATCGACAATGTAATCTGCCTCGGCCATCACGCTGAGATTGTGCTCGATCACGATCACGGAGTTGCCTTCATCGACGAGCCGATGCAGCACGTTGAGCAATAGGTACACGTCGGCCATGTGCAGACCGATCGTCGGTTCCTCGAGAAGATAGAGTGTCGACTTCGGTGTGCGCATCTTGCGCAACTGTTCGTTTTGCGCACGGCTTACCCCGCGTTTCAATTGCGTCACGAGCTTGAGTCGTTGCGCTTCACCGCCGCTCAAGGTCGGGCTCGGCTGCCCCAGTTTGAGATAACCAAGACCGGTATCGACGAGCAGCGAAAGCGCCCGCCCGATTTTTGGATGAGCTGCGAAAAATTGCGCCGCTTCCTCGATCGTCATCTCCATTACGTCGCCGATTGATTTCTCGTTGTAGAGAACTTCCAGCGTTTGCGGATTGTAACGGCGCCCACCGCAATCTTCGCATGGCACATAACTGCTCGGCAGAAAATTCATCTCCAGCTTGATTACACCCTGGCCCCTGCATGTTTCGCAGCGGCCGCCTTCCGCATTAAAGGAGAACCGGCTCGCGGAATATCCGCGCACCCGCGAGACCGGCAATTGTGCGTAAAGGTTGCGAATTTCATCGAACACTTTGACGTAAGTTCCCGGGGTCGAGCGCGACGTTTTGCCGATGGGCGATTGATCGACTTCGTAAACGGCCTCGAGCTCGGCCACGCCACTCACAAGTTTAAACAATTCGCCGTCGCTGTTGCGCTTCTTCCTGTTCAACTGCTCCCGCACTGCCGGCAACAGCACTTCGTGCATCAAGGTCGATTTTCCCGACCCGGAAATTCCGGTGATCACCGATAATCGGCCAACTGGAAAACGCACATCAATGTCCTTCAAATTATTCGCGCGCGCGCCGCGGACATCGATCCAATTCTCGGCATCGCGAAGCGGTCGGCGCGATTTCCGGATGGGATGAGAGATGGGCGATTGCAGACAGCGCCCCGTCTCGGAGTCTTTCGCGCGTTTGATATCGCGTAAACTTCCTTGCGCGACGACTTCACCACCGTGCATGCCTGCGCGCGGGCCAAGATCGACGATGTGATCTGCGCGGCGCACCGTTTCCTCGTCGTGCTCGACGATGACGAGCGAATTTCCCTTTTTGCAAAGCGCGGCCAGCGTATCGAGCAGCCGCAAATTGTCCCGTGGATGCAAACCGATGGTCGGCTCATCGAGCACATAAAGCACGCCGCGCAAATTGGATCCAAGTTGCGCGGCCAGGCGGATTCGTTGGGATTCACCGCCGCTCAAGGTTTTGGCCGAACGCCCAAGCGCGAGATAACCGAGCCCGACGTTTTCCATAAAGCGCAATCGTTGCTGAATTTCCGGAAGCAATTCCGCTGCAATGGTGTTGTGCGTCCCGCGAAAGCGCAGTTTCCCGATCAGTTTCCGCGCTTCACTCGCTGAGCGCGCCGTGAAATTGTCGATGCTCAAACCTTGCACCCGCACATGACGCGCGATCGGGTTTAAGCGCGAGCCCTGACACGACGGACATTCGTGCGCCTCATTTTCGTCGATCCATTCTGACTGGCGTTCCGCCGCGAGTTCGTTCTCAAGAACGGATTCACCATTTTCTTCCGCGCCGGTTTGCAAATCGCGGTCCCAAATTTCGCCAAACCCACCGCATTCTTGACACGCGCCGTGGGGCGAATTGAACGAGAACAAACGCGGATCGAGCTCCTCGAACGCTCGGCCGCAACCGGGGCAACTCATCTCCATGCTCATGACCGTGAGTCGATTCTTTGCGTCGAGGAGATGGGCCGTGCCACGCCCGATCTCGAGCGCGCGCTGCGTGAGATTGCGCGCTTTCAGGATTCGTTTCGCGTCGATCACACCAACGACGACGTCGATGGTGTGTTCTTTAAAGCGTTCGAGTTTTCGAAAGTATGTCACCGGAACAAGCGTTCCGTCGACATACAGCGTGTCGAAGCCTTGCCGTTCCGCCCAGCGCGCGACATCGGTGTGAAAACCTTTGCGCGCTTTGACGAGCGGCGCGAGAACTTTGAGGGACCCGCCCCGCGACCGCGTGGCCGCCGCTTCAACTTCTTTCACGATTGCAGCGACTGTTTGTTTTTCGACCGGTAAATCACAGTCCGGACAAAATTGCGTGCCCGTTTTTGCAAACAAGAGCCGCAGGAAATGATAAACTTCCGTGACGGTCGCGACCGTCGATTTGCCTCCGCCGCGCGTGATGCGTTGCTCGATCGCCACGCTCGGCGGCAAACCCTCAACCAGATCGACATCGGGCTTTTCTAGTTGTTCGACGAATTGGCGCGCATACGGCGACATGCTGTCGAGAAATCTTCGTTGCCCTTCCGCGAAAAGAATGTCGAACGCGAGCGTCGATTTCCCCGAACCGCTCATGCCAGTGATCACGATTAACTGGTCGCGCGGGATTTTCACGGAAATGTTCTTTAGGTTGTGCTCACGCGCGCCGCGGACTCCGATGGCGTTGTTGTATCCATTCGTCTTGAAGCGTGGGGCTGTCTCCGCGGCTCGCGCTAACTCAACGCTGTCATCCCGAGCGGCAGCGAGGGATCTCGCGCTGGCCGGCAACCCTTTGTGAGGTCCCTCACTTCCGTTCGGGATGACAGATAAGCGCGATTTCCCACGGGACTTCTCAAATACGGACTTCAGAAATCTTCCCGTGTGCGATGCACTGTTCTTCGCCACTTGCTCCGGTGTTCCAAGCGCGACCACTTCGCCACCTTCATCGCCGGCTTCCGGGCCAAGATCGACAACCCAATCTGCGCATTTGATGACTTCGAGGTTGTGCTCGATGACCACGATCGAATGTCCGCGATCGACCAGTCGCTGGAACAAACGGAGCAGCATCGCGACGTCATCGAAATGCAATCCGGTCGTCGGCTCGTCGAAGATAAAGAGATTGCCAATGGCGACAGAGTCGCCTTTCGTTGGACGTTGAGCGTTGAGCGTTGAGCGTTGAGCGTTTTCCGTTTCCGACAAATGCCTAACGAGCTTCAGCCGCTGCGATTCTCCGCCGGAAAGGGTGTTGAGCGGTTGTCCAAGCCTTAAATAGCCAAGTCCAACTTCTTCGAGCACATCGAGCGGCTCCGAAAGATTCTTTTGTTCGCCGATCTGCGCGAAGAATTGAATCGCTTCCGTCACAGTAAGCTCGAGCACGTTGTGAATCGATTTGCCGTGCAACTGCACCTTCAATACGTGCGGTTGAAAACGGCGGCCTTCGCACTCGGCGCAGCAGACATAGAGGTCGCTCAAGAACTGCATTTCGATCTTTTCGAAGCCGGTCCCGCAGCAACGCTCACAACGTCCGCTCCCAGAATTGAAAGAGAATGCGCTCGCGGTCAGTCCTTGCGCCATCGCTTCAGGCTCCGCGGCGAAAAGTTCGCGCACGCGATCGTAAAGTCCGAGATACAAAATCGGCGTCGAGCGCGGGGTGCGGGCAAGCGGCGCTTGATCGACCATCACCACTTCACCGATGCGATGCGCACCGGTCACAGATCGACATGCACCCGGTTCCTGATCTGGTGGCTCCCCTTTTGCGCGCAAAAGATTTCGATAGAGCACGTCGTGAATGAGCGTCGATTTGCCGGAACCGGAAACGCCGGTCACACAAGTGAAAATTCCCAACGGAAGATCAACATCGATACTTTTCAGATTGTGTTCGCGCGCACCGCTGATCTTGATCGAGGAAGAAGACTTCCGTCGCGATTTGGGCACAGGAATATTTTTTCGACCCGCGAGGTAATCGCGCGTGAGGGATGGGGGAGCGCACGCGCCCTCGCGTGCGGTTTTTGGCGCCCCGCCAAAAACTCTTCTATTCGAAGAGATTTCGCGCGAGGCGCGTGCGCTGCCCAGAAAATCGTCGAGCGCTCCACTAAATACCAGTTCTCCACCGCGCTCACCGCGTCCGGGACCGATGTCGATCAAATTGTCGGCGGCACGAATAATCGCTTCATCGTGTTCGACCACGAGCAATGTGTTGCCTTTGTCGCGCAGGTTATGTATGACGCGGACGAGCTGGCCAACGTCGCGCGGATGCAGACCGACGCTCGGTTCATCCATGACGAAAAGGGTATTGACGAGCGACGCGCCAAGACAGGTCGTCAAATTCACGCGCTGCACTTCACCGCCGCTCAACGTCCGCGCGGAACGATCGAGCGTGAGATAACCGACGCCAACTTCGCAAAGATAATTCAGGCGCGCGCAGATTTCGTCCCGCAGCATCTCAGCGGTCGAGTCGCTCGCTGAGATGTCGAACCGGCCGAGAAAATCGCGCGCTTCGGAAATCGAAAGCGCGGCGAACTGGGGAAGACTTAACTGTAGCGGCGCTCTATGAGCGTCGCTTGAATTAGTCCGACGGTCATAGGCCGCCGCCACAATTTTATAATTCAACGTTTCTGGCTGAAATCGTCCGCCCTTGCAGTTCGGGCAGGTCGTGTACGCCCGATAACGGCTGAGCAGCACCCGCACGTGCATTTTGTACGTTTTGCTCTCGAGCCACCGGAAAAAACCGCGGACGCCATACCAGCGATCCTCCTCGTAATCTTCGTCGGTGTAATCGCCGCGCTTCTCTCCGTTGATCACGAAATCCTGGTCGGCTTTCGGCAACTCCTCGAATGGAACATGCACGTCGATCTCCTCGCGGGCACAAGCTCGGAGCAAATCTTTTTGCGATTCGCCAAATTCGGCGCCGCGAAAAACGCGTACGACCCCTTGCGCGATAGTAAGACTGTGATCTGGAATCGCTTTGTTCAAATCGATCGCAATAGTACGGCCAAAACCGCGGCATTCCGGACACGCGCCGAGCGGATTGTTAAAGCTGAAAAGCCCCGGCGTGGGCGGACGAATGTCGATGTCGCAATGCGCGCAATGCCAGCCGGTGGAAAACGGGAATTCGTGATTCGTGATTCGTGATTCGTTGGACGTTGAGCAGCCTGCCCCGAGAGTTTTTCGGGGTTGGGCGTTTTCTTTTTCTGTAAGCGGGATGACGTTTACTTTACCTTTTCCGAAACGTAGCGCGGTCTCGATTGCTTCGACCAAACGCGCGCGGTTCTCGTCCGAAATTGCGATTCGATCTTGAATGACCTGTACACGCCCGCGAAAGCTTCCGGGGCTAATTTGTTTTGGATCGACATCTACGCGCACCACCTCATTGTCGATCCAAACCCGGAGATAACCTTGCTGCTGAAGAAAATTGAAAAAACTGCGCGGCTCAGTCTTCGCTGGAACGCTAACCCAGAAAGTGATGAGTGCGCTTTGGCCTGCGAGTTCGTGCAGCACTTGATCGGCGATCGACTTGGCGGTTTCCGGGCGGATCTCACGGTCGCAGCTTGGACAAAAGGCGCGCGCGATGCGCGGGAAAAGCAGTTTCAGATAATCGGTGACCTCAGTCATCGTGCCAACGGTTGAACGCGAACTCTTGACCGGATTCGACTGCTCGATCGCGATGGCAGGCGGTATGCCCCGAATATCGTCCACCCGCGGTTTGTCCATGCGGTCGAGGAATTGCCGCATGTACGGACTGAACGTTTCGACGTAGCGCCGCTGGCCTTCGGCGTAAATCGTTTCGAAAGCGAGACTCGACTTGCCGCTCCCGCTCGGGCCGGTAACGACGGTCAGTTTACCGAGGGGAAGATCGACATCGATGCCTTTGAGATTGTTCTGGCGCGCTCCGCGAATCTCCACACAACCCGCCGCGGCGGGCGCGGTGACACGCTCTTTTCTAGCAACCTTTGAACCCACTGGAGATTATCCCAGATGCGCATGCGCTTCGCAAATTTTCGGCGGCAAAACGCATACCCTTTAGGGGAAGCCGTCGGCTTCCCACGGGACGCTAACAGCGTCCACTACAGTTTAAAGCGCGCGGCGAGTTTCTCGCGCTGCCTCAGCAGTTCGTCGGGGACAACGCCGCCTAACGAATCGAAAAACTTTTGGTGGCCGGCCAGCTCTCTTTGCCATTGCTCGTGATCGATGCCAAGAAGCTCGACCACGGATTTGTGCGGCACATTGAGTTCAGCAAGATCGAGATCGTCGGGACGCGGCAACCATCCGATCGGTGATTCAACCGCGGCATCACTTCCTTCGCAACGATCGATCATCCATTTCAGCACGCGCATGTTGTCGCCGAAACCAGGCCAAAGAAATTTGCCGTCCTCGCCTTTGCGGAACCAGTTCACATTAAAAATGAGCGGTGGATTGGTAAGACGTTTTCCGATGTCGACCCAATGTTGAAAATAATCGCCGATGTTGTATCCACAGAACGGCAGCATCGCCATCGGATCGCGGCGCACTTGTCCAACAGCGCCGGCCGCGGCCGCCGTTGTTTCCGAAGCCATGGTCGCGCCGATGTAAACGCCATGCTCCCAATCGAACGCTTGGAAAACGAGCGGCATGGTGTCGCTGCGGCGTCCACCGAAGATAATCGCGCTGATCGGGACGCCTTCGCCCTTTTCAACATCGGGATCGAGAGCCGGATTGTTGCGGATCGGCGTCGTGAAGCGGCTGTTTGGGTGCGCAGCTTTTTCCTTTGAATCCGGCGTCCAATCGTTGCCGCGCCAATCAATCGCATGCTTGGGTGGCGCGCCGTTTTTGCCTTCCCACCAAACATCGCCGTCATCGGTCAGCGCGACATTTGTATAAAGCGTGTCATGCTCGATCGATTTCATCGCGTTCGGATTCGATTTGTAACTCGTACCCGGCACAACCCCGAAATAACCGTTCTCGGGATTGACCGCGAAAAGCCGGCCATCGCGAATCTGCATCCAGGCGATATCGTCGCCGACGGTCGTGACTTTCCAGCCGCGAAAATGTTTTGGCGGAATGAGCATGGCAAAATTGGTTTTGCCGCATGCGCTCGGGAACGCCGCTGTCACGTAATGCTTGCGGCCTTCCGGCGATTCAACGCCAAGGATGAGCATGTGTTCGGCCATCCAGCCTTGCCTGCGGGCGAGATACGAACCGATGCGCAAGGCGAGACATTTTTTGCTGAGCAAAACATTGCCTCCGTAACCGGAGCCAACCGAAATAATCGCGTTGTCCTGTGGAAAATGGCAGATGAAACGGCGCGCCGGATCGACATCTAATAATGAGTGCACACCGCGATTCCATTCCGCCTTCGCGTCGTTGCCGAGTCGCTTGACGGCGATCGCGCCCATGCGCGTCATGATGCGCATACTGAGCACGACGTAAATCGAATCGGTAATTTCAAAGCCGACTTTAGTGAGCAGCGAATCGGGCGGGCCCATGATGTAGGGAATGACAAACATGGTGCGGCCGCGCATCGCGCCTTTGAGAAGGCCGTACAGTTTTGAATACGTTTCCGCCGGTTCGGACCAATTGTTCGTCGGTCCCGCTTCTTCTTTCGTCGGTGTGCAGATGAAAGTGAACTGCTCGACGCGGGCGACGTCGTTCGGATTTGAGCGGTGCAGATAGGAGCGCGGAACTTTCTTGTCGTTCAGCTTGATCATCACATTTTGCCGCTCTGCTTGTTCGAGCAGGAAATTATTTTCGCGCTCCGACCCGTCGCACCAAAAAATGTTTTCCGGTTTGGTCAGGAGCTCGACTTCCCCTACCCAATCGAGCACCGCTTGATTCGCCGGCTTGGCATCGCCAATTCCAACCGGCGGCGAAATGGCAGGTGCGATATCTTTCATGAATCGACTCCGAAAGCTTTCCTGAGCCCCGGTTATTTCGAGGTTATCGATTTTGCGATTGGAGCAAAAAACAATGTTGGCCGCTTCAGCCGCTTCTCCAAGAAATTTCTCGCGCGCCGGCGAAGTCGGTTGCGCGTTCAAACCGCTCGCTGTTTATTCCCGCATGTTCGGAGTCACTACCTCCGATGATTATCGGCCGGTCGCATGGATGGGGCGCTATCCCGTCGATGTGACGACGATGCTGGTCGGCTTCCACGTCGCGCTCGCGATTATCACTTGCATTTTGGTCGCAGCCGGCGCCGGATCCGTGCTCGACTATCTCCAATTCGACAGCGCACGAGTTTTGTATCTCGGCCAGGTCTGGAGGATTGCCACCTACGCGTTGGTGCACGCCCCTTCGGTCCTGCTCTGGTTCGCGGTCGAAATGTACATGCTCTTCGTGTTCGGCCGGGAAGTGGAACGCTTCATCGGCCAGCGCGCCTACGTCGGCCTTTACGTCGCGCTGCTGCTCGCGCCAACCGCAGTGCTGACAGCCTGGGGCTTTTGGCAGCGCTCCGCATTCGCCGGCTCGCCTGCGTTGCACTTTGGAATTTTTGTGGCCTTCGCGACAATCTATCCGCGGGTCGAATTGTTTCTGCGCATTACGGCGAAATGGTTCGCGCTGATTCTCGC
>DATMPQ010000032.1:0-3309 GCA_035567015.1 Chthoniobacterales bacterium
CGAGCATTTCTTCCGCTTCCACCCGGTCCATGGCCATGCGCGCCTGACAAAAAACGTGTTTGCCCGCTTCGAGCGCCGAAACTGTCACCGCCGAATGCATATACGGCGGGGTGCCGATCCAGATAATGTCGAGCTCGGGAATTGCGAGCAGCTCCGCCCAATTTCGCATCGGCGTCGCTTGCGGAACATTTTCGCGGCAAAATTTCTCCGAGCTTTCGTAAGTCAAATTCGAGACGGCGACGATCTCGATCTCCGGATGTTTTTTCAGCGCCGGCAGATGCCGCGTGCGCACGATGTTCCCTGCCCCGATCATCCCGATGCGCAATTTGTGATTATTTTTTTGCGTCATACCTCAATGCCATCCTCGATCTTGCGCAGACCGCCGCGCATTACGCGAGCTAAGTTTGACCAGAGGGGTGCATTTACCGTTCAAGATTCGCTTGACCTGCACAATGCGGCACGCCAGCTTACGCGACCTTTTCCCTTTCCCGATGTCAAAAATTTGCATTATCACAGGCGCAAGAGCGACGCGCGGCAGCGTCATTCATCGACGCGGCATGGCCAAGAAGAAGGGCGGCGTCGGCCGGCACGTGACCAAAAACGTGTCGCGTTTTTTTTCTCCCAACCTGCACGCGCATCGTGTCTGGGTATCGGAGTTGAAAAAATTTGTGCGCGTCCGCGTGACTTCGCGCGGATTGAAGACAATCAACAAACACGGCGCCTATGCGGCGTTGAAAAAAGCCGGCGTCATCTAACGCGTCACCGCCGCGCAGATTTTGATTGGGTAGTGCACTGCCTACCCGCCGCCGATTTCCGCTTCTTCGGTAATGCGAGACTCCGTCAAACCGGCTAATTCCTTTCCTTCCGTCGCGGTCGCGATCGCTCCGTCGCCTGCGGTTGGCGAGGCGGCCGCCTCTACAGCTGGCTTCGCCTTCGCCTTGGTGCGCGGCAAATCGAGAGAGCCGTCGTTAAACTCGATCACGTACCCTTCGCCGACCAGCCAATGCAAATCGGAAGCAAGCGCCAACTTCGCGCGCTCCAGTTCTTCGCCGGAAAGATCGACAATCAACTTTTCAGCAAGTTCCTTCCGATTGATGCCCGGCCTGGCGCGCAATGCCTCGAGAATCGCGCTGACCGCTGAGGAGACCGCCGCACTCTCTTGAACCAAAGGATGCGCGCGGATCGGGGAGACGAAGAGCATTCCGCGGCGATGCCGGAAGATATTCAATCCAGCTTCGCGGAATTTTCCCGTCAGCTCCTGCATCATCTTTGAAGGCGAGCGCGTTTCAAGCGTCCAGGCATCTTCGATCGCGCGGTGAAGCGCGCGATCCGGCAGACGCCGGCTTAGCACCCCGTCGATTGCAATTTCCTGGGCGGCCCGGATCAAACCTGGGAGATAATTTTGCCGGAAATGCCGTTCTGCTTCCACCGCGGACGCAAATGTCGCCGGCGTTTCTTCACGCAGCGTCGTAAATATCGTGACTTTACGCGCCTCCTCTTTCCATTGTTCGACCGCGGCCGGATCGTTCACAATCTCGATCTGCCGCTGGTAATCGGCGAAACTCATCCGGCGGCTGAAGCGCTGTTCGTACAAATTTCGCAATCGCCTTTGATAATCGTGATGATTCGTCGGACCAAAAAGCGTGCCGCTCAATTTGCATCGCGCGACGTTCGAGAAATTTCCTTTGATCGGATCGGACTGAGTGATGTCGATCTTGTAAAAATCTTCTTTCGCGAAGCGAAAAGCGTTACTCTCGAGAAATTGTTGGTCCACCGAAATGGCTCCGCTCTCTCCAAGTTGATAGAGAGGCGATTCCGGTTTCGTGGTCAAACGAACGCCGTAGCGCTCCGGCCTTTCGAGGAAAAGCCGGGCCAGAGCGAAAAGTGAATATGCGACCGAACCCGATTTGATCTGCGCAGCAACATTTTCAACGGCCGGGCCGCGCGGCAAAAAGTGAACCGCAATTTGTGACGCGACGACGCCGAAAGGTTTATGTCGATCTTTTTCCTGTCGATCTTGCGTGCGGCGCGCGGGGAATCGTCGATCGCCCTCGTCCGTTTTCTTGAGTGCGCGGGGCGGTTTCGCCTTGCGTGATGGCCGATCTCTTCCGCGCCGTGGATGCATTGAAGAGCGGTCAACCGGTCCACCCTCGTCTCCTTGGTAATGCGCGTAGTTCTTCTCTTCATTCACCCACGCTGGGAGCAGTTTGAGATCGAGCAAATCGACCGGTTCAATGGAAGAAGCGGGCACCGTTCTCTTCTACGCCAAGCCTGTCCGAAGTAAACTCACCGCCCGTGATATCGATCGTTTCGGGTCGTGACCCGAAATTGATTGACAAGCTGTCTAATTCATTTACTTCCAGATTCTGCTGGGACTGGTTTAAGCCTTTCTCGGCAACAAACCGAAAATTTTATGGCCGAAAAATCAATCGAAGAGAAGGTCAAGGACATTATCGTCGAGCAACTTGGGGTTAATCCCGAACAGGTCACGCCCACCGCGTCTTTCATCGAAGACTTGGGCGCTGATTCGCTCGATATCGTGGAATTGGTAATGGCTTTTGAAGAGGAATTTTCCGTCGAAGTTCCAGATGAAGATGCCGAAAAACTGCAGACGGTCGGCGACGTGATCAAATACATCGAGGAACGATCAAAGCAGCAGGGCGGCGGCGGTTAACTCCAAAACCTTTCGCGAGTTAATGCGACCGCGCGAGGCGATGGACATTCGATAACTGTAGGGCAACCGCTCCGGTTGCCACCGAGGGCCTGGCAAGCGATGCGCCTGCCCTACAAAATTAAAGCAGGAACACAACTGGGGCTGGGTTCCGTTTAGCGAGTTGCGAACGAACGCAACTCGCCCAGACTAGAAGCGATGAATTTTACGTTGCTCGAGCGGCCGCTCCTCCATGCGGCTGGGCACGATATCTCGTTTCTGGGCTTGGTTGCCTTCGCCGCACTTTTCGCGGCAGGTTTGTTGACCGCGCGCACGCTGCAAAGCGATGTCGTCCGGCGTTTTTTCGGCCGGTTTAAGATCGACAGCAACTTCATCGCCATCGTCACCACAATCTTAAGTCTTTCCGCGCTGGTCTTTTTCACGGTTAGCGCGATCAACGCCGCGGGCATCCCGCTCTCGTGGAATGCGCCTCTGCCTGGCGTCTCCCTCAGCTTGGTCCAAATTTTCCTGCTCATCGCGCTGCTGATCGCGGTCTTCTGGATTTCCTCACGCACGAAGCATTTTCTGTTTAACCGGTTGCTCACCAAGAGCGGGCTCGATCGCGCGTTGCAGTACGCGATTTCGCAGATCGTCAGCAA
>DATMPQ010000033.1:0-9124 GCA_035567015.1 Chthoniobacterales bacterium
TGCGCCTGAAGCGGGCTGAACGATGCGGCACCCAGAATTCCGGTTGCTGCCGCGATCACAATTCCGAGACGATGGCAAAACCAAAGAAGCGAAAGCCGAGGTAGCGAGAAACAGAACGAGCGCCGAAAAGCCTTCATGATGTGACCTCGGGTATAGCGCGCCTTCCTTGGCGCTGTCAAAACAAGACTTCCTTACAACAACTTGTGCTCTCAACCTCCGCGGTTCTCCCATCGATCAAAGGTAGATCGCTTCAATAACTGCTTGAATCGATCTCCAGTTGTCGCTCAGGATGGCCGGCATGAAAACACAACGCACCTTTCAACTCCTTTTCGCCGGCGTCGTTTTGATGCTGCTCAATGCTTGCGCCACCTATCCGCGCGCCGGTTCAGGGGCCCTCGTCGGCACATGGACCAATTCGCTCGGCACCGTCTGGACGATCAACGCCGACAATACCTTCCATGTCGTCTCTGCTAAGCGCCACATTTGGGGAAACCTTACGGTAGCCGGCGATATGGTCACAATCCAGGAAGCGGGCGGCAAGACCGCGAAAGGCTGCAAAGGCCCGGGCGTTTATCATTTCAGCCGCACTGCTGAAGACGCTCTGGCGTTCACGTTGGACCGGGATAACTGCAAGGAGCGGATCAAAAACGTGACCCTCTCCTGGCATCGAAAATAACCACCTGCTTCTAATTCAGCCCGTAAACTTCGACCAGGGCGACGCCGATCGTGTTGTTCTTGCCGCGCACGATGGCAGTGTAATTTCCTGGCGTAAGCGACCTCACAATGGCGCTTTCGCGATCATCAGTAGGCGCCAACCCGGTGGCTTGAATCTCGGCCTCTTGGGTGTCTCTCCAGTTGTCGTTAAAGGCGATGACCGCGCCATTTCCATTATGCAACTCCAGGGTCGGATCTTGCAACGGATTGGTAATGCCATGCTGGGCCAGGCTGGGCCCAATGGCGCGCACGATTACATTCTTCTGTCCGCTGCCGGTGATGATAAAGCCGCCGATCATGACGTTGTCGCCAGTTTGCACCAGCCCACGCGTCGAGATGTTCCCCAGCTTGGAGCCAGCGGTCGGATCCAGATCGTAGCCTTCCACCAGCCCGATACCGGTCCCGTTGCTGACCCCGCGCATGATGGCGGTGTAGCTGCCCGGATTCAAGCTCGTCAGGATCGCTGACTCAAGGTTGTCAGTCGGCGCGAGGCCGCTGTTGATGATCTCTTGCTTGTTCGGTGCATTCATCCAGTTGTCGTTGGACGCGATCACCGCTCCGGTGTGATCGTGCAGCTCCAGCGTCGGATTTTGCAGCGGATTGGTAATGCCATGCTGGGCCAGGCTGGGCCCAATCGCCCGCACGATCATCCTCTTCTGCCCGCTGCCGTTAATAATAAATCCGCCGATCACGACATTGTCACCCGTCTGGACGAAGGCACGCGTGGAGATGTTACCAAGATGTCCCGGTGGGGGCGGACTCACCAGGTCGTAGCCAATGACGTCGAGGCTAATGCCTTCCGGAGAAGTGGCAGTGACATCGGAAACTTGATCTGTACAACCAAAGGCATTCTGCACATATGGATTCGCTTGTGGGCAGGAACCGCTCAGCCAATCCCCGAGATCGCCGCTCGTGTCCTGATTGAACCCGACGATATTGGTGTTCCCGCTGTTTATCGAAAAATAGCGCGAGCCGCTGGATGTAAGGTTCCTGGTTCCGGGAGCCGACCAGCTGAACAGATCTTGCGGTTGAAGATCGCCGCCACCAGGCAAGCGCGATCCAAGACCGAGGACCTCGTCTATCTCATGCTCGATTGATCGCTGCGCGTCGTAATTGCTGAAACTCGGAGGGCGAGTAAACTGAAACGGTACGGTGGAATTTAAGCTAACGATTCCGTCGTACGGCCCGGCGTCGCCCACAGTTCCGTCCGCAAACATGGCCGGCGGCGTGTCCTGTCCAATGGCTCTGCCGTTCGCACCTGAAACACTAATATTCATGGACAGTGAGTTGGGTGGCAGACTGGCGTTCGCGGTGGCGTCATTCGCCGTCTTGGCATCTGCTCGTAGCGCATTGATGTAGGTGTCCCACGAGATCGAATAGACCACAAAATCGCTCATGGAAAGAGTTCCTGATGGGATGGGATGGCCGTCGGGCTTGGTGCTTGAGTAGCGGAACAAAATAGAGACAGTAATGGGGTCGCTGAACAGTGATTGATATATCGCGATGGCTCGATTGATCGCCGCCTGGATCGCTGCCGAGTTCGGGTCGTTGAGGATAGAGCTATCGAATGTTGGGTTGATAACCAGTCCGGAAGTAGTTGTCGTTGTGGCGGTCATTGCGTTTGAATCGCCGCCGGTGCCGAGCGCATTGTAAGCCCGCACTCGATAGTAATAGGTCGTGCCGGGACTCAACCCGCCGATGATGCGGCTAGTCACGTTGCCTACGTCTAGATCCTGGTGTCCGCTCACGTAGCTGGTAAACGAGCTGCTGGTGGAGACGTCGAGCCGGTAGCCCGTCGCTGCGCTGACCGGCTCCCAAGTAGCCATAAAGCTACTGCGAGTCGGGGCAATTGCTGCCACTGCTGGGACCTCCTCCACGCCTTGCGAATGGGTCGCGCCCGCTTCTACGCCCGACAGGTTCGGTTCACCTCGCGTGCCGTGCTCTCTGACCCGCGCTGTGGATACCGCCGGCATACCGGCATTTTGACTTTGCCCGGCAGCCTCTGCTAAAAGCGATGTATCTGGAAAAGCCCCGATCGCAACGAGCACCAAAAACGCGCTCGGCAGGGAAATGGCCGAACCGACTAAAACGCGTAGATTAAAGAAGTCAGATTGAGAAACGGACTCTTTTTTCATAAAAGGGGACATGTTCGATCGATGGATCTGCCATCGGCGAGGCCCGTGCGGGAACAACGCACGTCAACAAGAAATAAACTCAGTCCCGCTTTCAAAGCAAGACACGGATCCCTTTTTTTCATCATTGTTTCGGTGATATACCGAAAGCAAGACGCGTGCACTACTCAGAGGGCCGATCGCGAGTTGTGATACGTTCGTAAATTGGGGCAGATGAAATCAAAAGAGAGCAAGGCCGAACGCTCGTGTCCCTGAAGCGGCGGGCTGTTTATCGCGCTGTAGCCTTGTCGAAAGCGGATGACCGCCGAAGCCATTCACTGATCACCTATCACCATTCAGTTCCTCTTCAGCGCGGCAACGGCTGCTCCATATTCGCGAGCGCGTAGGCCGCGACCGCGACCACGGCCGAGTTTTGCGCCAATTCTTTCGGCACGATTTTGTCGAGCGTATCAGCCGCGGTGTGATGATAATTGAAATAAAACCGGCTGTCTTGAATTGGACTGAACGCGGGCACGCCGGCCTTTTCCATCGGCTCAATGTCGGCGCCGCAATGTTCGACAAGATTGAGCATGCCCGCGCCGGACTCCTGCAAAATTGCGGCCACGGGCGCGAGCACTTTTTTCACTTCCGGTTTACCTTTGATGTTGAGCCCAATCGGATGACCTGCGCCCTGGTCGGTCTCCATTGCGCCGAAGTGGTTTTGCCATTCTTTCTCGTGATCTTTGCCGTACTGTTTCGAACCGGCGAGTCCGTTCTCTTCGTTCATCCACGCGATCACGCGGATCGTTCGCTTCGGTTTGAGATGAAGTTTTTGCACGAGGTTGGCTGCTTCCATTGATACGGCCACGCCCGCGCCGTCATCGATCGCACCCGTTCCCAAGTCCCACGAATCGAGATGGCCGGAAATGATAATCAGTTGCTCGGGATGTTCAGCGCCTTTGATATCGCCGATTACGTTCGCGCTTTCAACGTCCGGTAATTGCTGCGGCGTCAGTACCAATTTCATCTTCACCGCTCCCTGACGAACAAGATCGACAATCAAATCCGCGTCTTCCGCCGTGACTGCGCCCGCCGGGATTTTCGGCGCATCATCCGCATATTTCGTTTGGCCAGTGTGCGGAATCCGGTAATCCGTGCCGCCGACTGATCGAATCAAACAGCCGACCGCGCCTTGTCGCGCGGCGGCGCTCGGCCCATCGCTTCGATAAACGACTGCTTCACCGTAGGCTTCGCCCCCGCGACCTTCCGCTGCCATTTGTTGGTCGAATGGATAATTGAACAGCACGATCTTGCCCGCCACCTTTTTGCGCGGCAACGATTTCAGCTCATCGAAATTTTTCACAGTGACCACGTCCGCGGTTATTCCTTCGGGCGGCGTTGCGACGCTCGCACCCAGCGCACAGAGCAGAATTTTCTGCGTCGTCTTTTCCGCCATGCCGGGAAATTCGACGAGCGCAGCTCTTTCTTCCCCGCGCACCCAATGTGGCACCATCACTTTCTCCAGCTGCACTTCGCAGCCGATCGCTTTCAATTCCCCCGCGACATATTCCACCGCCTTCGCAGCTTGCGCTGAGCCGCTCAGCCGTGGTCCGATGTTGTCCGCGAGATGCGCGGCCTGTCGATAGGCGTAATCACTGCTCAACGCCGCCGCCTGCAACCGCTTCAACTCGGCGAGTGTTTGCGGCGAAAAGACAATAGGCGTTGCCGTCGGCGTCGGTGTGGACCCTTCCGCGGGACTTCCAATCTGCGCGTCTGATGTAACTGAACACAGGCCGAACAAAACGAAAGTGATCAGGATTTTCATTTGGAATCGGCTTCGCGGGAAAAATAGCGATAAACAATTTTGCGTTCGACGCCAACGCCGGCCGCATTCAGAAGTTCGAGAGCTGAGTTGTCGGCTTCGGTCGGTCTGCGATTTGCCTCGGCCGATTACTATTGTGTCCTTGCCCGATTCGTCCGTGTCGCGTGCGACCGTGACAAACCCTGTCAAATCTGACAATGAAAGAACATTTGCTGTTGTTGTTATGCGCTACTTTGTCCTTCCTTCTTTGAAATCCATCAGGTCGGGAACACACGCTATATCCTCGCGATCGGTAACCCCTTGCGCTTTCCTTTAATTCTTGAAATCGCGGCGTCATGAAATCGCGCCAACCAAGCTTCGAAGCAAAACCGTTCCAGACCACGATGTCCCCCGCATTCAGTCGGCGGCCTTTCTCAAAGCACCATTCCAAAATTTCGTCATCCGATCCGCCTTGCAGAACGCGCTCACGCAGATCGCGGTAATGCACGCGTAGAAAATTACAGCACGCGCCGTCCGCCGCTTTCACCGCGCCAAGATTCTTGTGGTAATCCTCGTGGAGCTCACCCCGGGCGTGCAGCCGAATCTTGTCCAACGTCCGCGGGAAATACATCATGCCGCCGGTCATCTCTTTCGGGCT
Organism: Chthoniobacterales bacterium; assembly: GCA_035567015.1. Lineage (GTDB taxonomy): Bacteria > Verrucomicrobiota > Verrucomicrobiia > Chthoniobacterales > UBA10450 > AV133. Next base: position 5,285 of record DATMPQ010000033.1, read on the forward strand.
TTTTGGGTAGGTGCTCACGGTTAAACGGTGGTTATTTGGTCTGACTCAATTCTTTCACAAACTCTTCCTGCATCGTTTGCATTTTCTGAACCATTGGGGTGATGCGCGCCTGCATGAGTGTACCGGCTTTCTGCATGGCGATCGGAATCTTCTCTACGACTGTTTTGCCAATGGGAGAGTTATAAAATGCGGTGATGCTGGTTACATCTTCTTGGGTGAACGTATCACGATATGCCTGGAGATAGATGTCTTGCATCTTCGCAAAAGAAAGTTCGTCCTTCATTGTTGCACTCAACTTTTCCTTGAATTTTTCGATCGCGGCCTTTTGTGCGGCGTTAAGCTCCTGGCCATGTAGTGATTGTTGGAGGCCTTGTTCCATTCCGGACTTCATCGCTGCGTCCATTTGCAGAAACATTTGATCAAGCATTTTCTCGACATGCATGACCGTTAACATCTGCTTAATGGATTCATCCGTTGGCGGAGCTGACTGAGCAACTGCAACGGCGGAAGTGACTGCTAGCGCAATATAGAATTGGATCTTCATAGGTGTTGTCGAATATAGTCATCGAGCGAACTAAAGCGATCCAGTAAAGCATCCGAGATCGTCTTGACTCCGGTGGCCGTTTGAACCTTCCTGGATCGCAATTGTCGATCTCGGTGCCAGCGGCGTGTCGGGCCGGGATTATACCAGCCCCTGATCCATCATCGCGTTGGCAACCTTTACGAAGCCCGCGATGTTCGCGCCGTTCACGTAGTTGCCAGGCGTGCCGTACTTTTCGGCGGTGCGGTAACAAACTTCGTGAATCGTCTTCATGATGTTGTAAAGACGATTGTCTACTTCCTCGCGTGTCCATGAAATACGCATGCTGTTCTGCGCCATCTCCAATCCCGACGTCGCGACACCGCCCGCGTTCGCGGCCTTGCCGGGCCCGAAGAGAATCTTCGCATCGAGAAATTGACGAATGCCGTCGATGGTGGTCGGCATGTTCGCCCCTTCGGAAACGACATAGACGCCGTTCTTCAATAAGTTCGCTGCGTCTTTTGCGTTGATCTCGTTCTGGGTCGCGCTCGGGAATGCGCACTGAGCCTTGTGATCCCAAAGCGGATTGTGATCCAGCTTCGGATCCGCCGCCGTGTGGGTCGCGCTCTTGAACTTCTCTGCGTACTCGGCGATCCGGCCGCGCCGGACATTCTTCAGATCCATGATAAACGCGAGCTTTTCACGAGTGATCCCAGCCTCGTCATAGATATATCCGGTCGAGTCGGAGAGCGTCACCGGCTTCGCGCCGAGTGAGATGAGTTTCTCGACCGTGTATTGCGCGACATTTCCGCTTCCCGAAACCAGGCACGTCTTTCCCACGAGATCTTCTTTGCGTGTCTTTAGCATTTCCTCCGCAAAATAAACTGCGCCGTATCCGGTCGCCTCAGGTCGAATGACGGAGCCACCCCAAGTGGGCCCTTTACCGGTGAAAACACCGGTGAACTCGTTTTTCAGTTTCTTGTACATCCCGAACAGGAATCCGATCTCGCGCGCGCCGACGCCGATGTCACCCGCCGGCACATCCGTGTTCGGGCCGATGTGCCGGAAGAGTTCGCACATGAATGCCTGACAAAACCGCGTCACCTCGAGATCGCTTTTGCCTTTCGGATCGAAATCGGAACCACCCTTTGCACCGCCCATCGGCAACGTCGTGAGTGCGTTTTTGAACACCTGCTCAAAGGCAAGAAATTTGAGAATGCCAAGATTGACTGTCGGATGAAACCGGAGCCCGCCTTTGTACGGCCCGATCGCGCTGTTCATCTGAATGCGAAATCCGCGGTTGACATGGAGAACGCCGGCATCGTCCTGCCACGGTACTCGGAACATGATCACGCGCTCCGGCTCGATGATCCGCTCGAGAACTTTCGCTTTCCGATACTCCGGATGTCGATTCAGTACGAGTGAGAGCGACTCGACTACTTCCTGGACCGCCTGATGAAACTCCGATTCCCCGGGGTTCTTCGCCTTCACCTCGGCTATCAAATTTGAAATGTAATTTTCCACAGGTGGCGTGAACCTTGGCAGAAAAACCTCGGCTCTTCAATAGTCAGGTGCGACGCGCATCACAGATGAAGTGGGACGAAGACGAAAATCGTCCGCGAGGACGTCACACAAGCGAAAGGTAATTGCGGATCTTGCGGTTTGTTCACATCTGCCAGAGCGACTAGGGAAAGCTGTAAACTTCGACGAGTCCGATGCCGACTCCGTTGTTCTTTCCTCTCACGATCGCGGTGTAATTACCAGGCGCAAGACTTGCCCAAATGGCTGACTCCAGTGAATTGGACGGTGCGAGATTGGCGGCGCTGATCCGCGCAGCTTGATCGGGGTCGTCCTGCCAGTTGTCGTTCGATTGAAGCAACGCACCGTTGCCATCACGCAACTCCAGGGTTGGATCCGCCAGGGCGTTGCCCAATCCATGTTGGGCGAGCGACGGCCCAATTGCGCGGATGATGACCTTGGTAGCGCCGATGTTATTGCCGATGATGAATCCGCCGATCATCACATCGTTGTTCGTTTGCACGTAAGCGCGGCCACTGATGTTTCCCAGCTGTGAAGCGGCGGCCGGATCGAGGTCGTAGATCTCAGCCAAAGCAATGCCTTGTCCGGAATTTTTTCCTCGCACGATGGCCGTGTAGTTGCCCGGTTGGAGGGTGGCGATGATCGCCGACTCGAGATTGCTCGACGGGGCTAGGCCGCTGGCGCTGATTTGCGAGGCCTGGCTGGGATCGTCCTGCCAATTGTCATTCGATTGAAGCAATGCGCCGTTGCCATCATGCAATTCAAGCGTCGGATCAGCCAGCACATCGCTTAGTCCATGCTGCGAGAGTGACGGACCAATCGCGCGAATAATGACCCTCTTTGCCACGCTTCCTGTGACAATAAATCCGCCAATCAAAACGTTGTCGCCCGTTTCCACACGCGCGCGCGTCGATATGTTCATCGCCTGCGACGGCGTCGCCTGAATGCGAAAGACTGCGCCCCAGTGCGTCAGATAATAAAGCGCGCCGTCCGGTCCGACGTGCAGATCGACCGGGCTGCCAATTCCGCTGGCAAAATCAGTCGCCGTGTTGTTGGAAGGATTCAACACACGGATCCAACCACTGCACAAGTCGGCGAAGAAATACTTCCCAACGAAACTGCGCGGAAATTGCAGGACCGCCGGATTGTAAAACGCTCCGCCGACAATGGCGCAGCCAGTCGTGCTACTCGACCCGTGCCCATAGTAAAAGATCGGGTCGCGGAAGTTTGGATTCGGTGGGGAAGCAGGACCTTCTGCCGACGGCCAGCCATAGTTCGATCTGGCAATACCATCATTAATTTCCTCCCACGTGCTTTGACCAACGTCGTTGATGAACAGGCGAGTGGTTCCGGGTTGAAAGGCGAACGTGAATGGGTTGCGCAAACCCACTGCCCAAATCGCTCGATTCGCGCCGGAAGTCGAGCCGGTGATTCCGGGAAACGATGCGGGATTATCCGACGGGATCGTGCCGTCGGAATTGATGCGCAGAATTTTGCCCAAACGATTGCTCAACGATTGCGAGTTTGCGCCGTTCGCATTTTCACCGACGCCGACGTAAAGCTTGCCGTCCGAGCCGAAGTGGATGGCACCGCCATTGTGGTTGGTGGCGCTACTCAGGTTGTCGAGATCGACGACAACAAACTCGCTGTTGGCCACGGCGACGTCGCCGTTCGCTGTGAACCGGCTTATGCGATTATGCGCCGTCGAGCCAGGTACCGTGTGATAGACGTAAACGTAATGGTTGCTCGCGAAATTCGGATCGAATGCCACGCCGAGAAGA
>DATMPQ010000034.1:0-3066 GCA_035567015.1 Chthoniobacterales bacterium
CCTGACAATCCAGCTGATGATTCGAAACCTTTGCCGGCTTCCAGGATTCTTCCTGGGCCGGCTCATCTGTGGCAATATCCCGCTCATTATCTGGTTGCCTGGCAACCACAAGGTGTACTGGATGATCGTCTGCTGGACGAGATTGGTGAATGGCTCTGTAATATCGAAAAAGCGTTTGCGCCGTTCAAGAGATTCGTTGATTTCCGTCGATTGACGCGGGTGGCAATCCGCACCAATCATGTTTTTGAATTTGCGCGGGAGCGGGCAAAGCAATTCGCAGGGGTCACGCCGGTGAAGTCGGCCTTGTTTAGCGAGGATTGGGTCGGTTTTGGCATTGCCCGCCTGTACGAAAGTCTGATGGAGGAAACGCCGATCGATGCGCGCGCATTTCGCGACCGCGCGAAGGCAGCCGTCTGGCTGGATGTGCCGGCGGAGATTTTGAAACTCGAAGATAAACCGGGGCCTCCCCATTAGGCTTCATTTGGGGACTGACTGGGCGAGTCGCGCCGAGCGAGTTTTCGTAGTGACGAAGTCGATTCCAAAACGTGCTTCTCACGCCCGTCGCGGCGTGTTACAGATAAGGCACATCAAAGCCTTCACGTGAACCGGAACGATCACGCTTGGGCGGCCGGTCTCCGTATATCGAGGGCGCCGCTGGCGAGCGCTGCGACAGGGGTAGCGTCAAAGCGTCCACCGGACAGTATGTTACGGTTGTGTGACATCGGGAAAGTGCGGCGCGCGCCGTTCTTTCTGGTCGTCGCAGTAGCAGCTGCGATCCCGTTACTCTTCACGCCCAACGCGTCGGCGGCGGAGCCGAAGCGAGTTGTCCTTGTTCATTCCTTTGGCAGTGCCGCGCCACCATTCACTGTCGAGTCCACGGCATTCGAGACTGAGCTGGTGAAAAAGATGGGCGAGCGCGTGGATCTCGACGAGGTCTCGCTGGACATGGCGCGTTATGCCGACAGCGATATGCAGGAAGCGATTGTTGATTATTTGCAAAAGCGGCAGCGCAAATGGCACCCCGACTTGGTAGTGCCGATCGGAGCGCCAGCAGCTATCTTCGTCGCAAAGTATCGCAACCAGCTTTTTCCGGAAACGCCCATCGTATACGCCTCAGCCGATCGAAGGTTATTGCCGGCGGGCGCGCTTGAGAAGAACGCAGTCTACATCGGGCAGGTATATGAAATTTCCGGCTTGCTCGAAGACATGCTGCAAGTTGCGCCCGCGACAAAAAATATCGCTGTCGTAGTGGGCGCGACACCGCTCGAACACATCTGGCGGGAGGTCTTTCAAAAGGCAGCCGAGCCGCTCGCCAACCGCATTAATTTCACTTACTACAGCGATCTCTCCTTTGACCAAATGCTGCAGGCGGCCGCCAAGCTGCCACCAAACTCCTTTATTTTCGTTCTCCTGCTACTGCGTGACGCCTCTGGTGTAACACACAATGCCGACGAAGCGCTGCAACGTCTCCATAAGGTCGCAAACGCTCCAATCGACGGCATCTTTGATCATCAATTGGGCTTGGGCATCGTGGGTGGCCGCCTCTACCAGAGCGAGCGTGTCGGGAAAGAAGCTGCTGACATTGCTGTTCGCATATTGCGTGGTGAACCAGCATCCGACATTCCTCCAATACTCCTCGAGCGTCTCGCTCCGCGTTATGACTCACGCGAGCTACAACGATGGAAGATCCACGAGAAACTTCTACCAAAAGGAAGCACAATACTTTTTCGGGCGCCGACTCTCTGGGAACAGCATCGAACATTAATCCTGGCTGTCGTTACCGTATGTGTGCTGCAGGCACTGCTTATCAGCGGTTTGCTGGCCAATCTCGTGAGACGCCGCCGGGCGGAGCGTTCATTAAGGCAGGCCGAAGAGGAGGCACACGGTCATCGCGAACAAATTAACCTGCTTAGTCGCGTCAGCTTACTCGGTGAGATGACTGCCTCACTCGCCCATGAACTGAACCAGCCGCTCTCGGGCATCGTCACCAATGCGAGTGCTGGAATGCGGTTTATCGACAGGGGCGAGAAAGACCCTGCAACGTTGCGCGAGATCCTGGTCGACGTGGAGGCAGACGGGCGCCGCGCCCACGATATCATCCGCAACGTGCGTAACACAATTAAGAAAAGCGATCCTACCCTGAGCCGCATTAATCTGAATGAGCTGGTCACTAAAGTAGCGCATATCGTCAGGCCTGATGCAGTGGCTTATTCCTGCGAGGTAGAAATATCGCTGGCCAAGGACCTGCCACCGGTCGAGGTAGATCCGGTCCAGATTCAGCAGGTCCTGGTGAACCTGGTCAGTAATGCCTTTGATGCCATGCAGCAGACCTCACTAGACCGACGCAAGGTAGAGATTAGCACGGCTGGCAATGGCGACAACGAAGTCCGCTTGAGCGTTCGCGATCATGGCACAGGCATTCGCGCTGAAGTGCACGAACACTTATTCGATCAGTTCTTTACCACCAAGGAGCAGGGGCTGGGAATGGGATTGGCAATTGTGCGCTCCGTCGTGGAGGCTCATGGCGGTAAAATCCAGGCGGAGAATGTCGCCGATGGCGGCTCGCGTTTTTATTTTACTTTGCCGGTAACGAAGCCGGCTGGTTAACTCTTGGCGCATTACTTATTCCAGCAATAGAGAACCGTTATGTCGGACAATTCAAAACCATTGCCGGCTTCCAGGATTATCCCTGGGCCGACTCCCCTGCGGCACTATCCCGCTCATAATTTGGTTGCCTGGCAACCACAAGGTGTACTGGATGATCAGTTGCTAGACGAGATTGGTGAATGGCTCTGTCATATCGAAAAAGCGTCAGCACCGTTCAAGAGGTTCGTTGATTTCAGTCGATTAACGAGCGTGGCAGTTCGCACCAATCATGTTTTTGCATTTGCGCGGAAGCGGGTAGAGCAATTCGCCCGGGTTACACCGGTGAAGTCGGCCTTGTTTAGCGACGATTGGGTCGGTTTTGGCGTTGCCCGCCTTTACGAAAGTCTAATGAAGGAAACGCTGATCGAGGCGCAGGCATTTCGCGACCGCGCAAAGGCAGCCGTCTGGCTGGATGTGCCG
>DATMPQ010000035.1:0-3583 GCA_035567015.1 Chthoniobacterales bacterium
CGCTTTACGCGTTACCTGGTGGGCGAGCCACTCGCGGCGGAAGCGTAAAATTCGCGCGGTCGTATTTTCGTTTATCCTGTAGCGGCAGTCTATGACTGTCGCTAAAATTAAGATTCATGGGATTGACGCAGTACAAACGCAAACGCGACTTCGCGAAAACCGCCGAACCCAAAGGAGGCAAACCATTACCAAAACAGGTCCGCGGCGCATCGCGTTTCGTCATTCAAAAGCATGATGCCAGCCGTTTGCATTACGATTTTCGGCTGCAAATGGACGGTGTTCTCAAGTCGTGGGCGGTGCCGAAAGGACTTCCCTGGAAGCAGGGTGAAAAACATCTCGCTGTGGAAGTGGAAGATCACCCCCTCGAATACGAAAATTTCGAGGGCCTGATTCCGCAGGGAAATTACGGCGGCGGGACAGTGATGGTTTGGGACCGGGGAACATACTACGTTTACGGTGAGCAGCCGCTGAAATCATTGCACGAGGGCAAACTGCATCTCGTGCTCGATGGCGAGAATGCAAAAGGCGAATGGGCGCTCATTCGAATTCGTGGCGGCGGAGGGAAAAATCAATGGCTGATTCTAAAAGCAGGATCGAGCGCAAAGCCGATTTCGAAAAAGCGCGACGATCAATCGGTCAAAAGCGGCCGCACCATGAAACAGATCGCGCAAGATCGGGACGCGGAATGGGAATCGAACCGCGATGGGCGACAAGAATCCTCTGATTCGAGTGCAACATCGACATTAAAATCTCGAATCAAGGCCGCGCTTAAGAAAAAAGAGAAAGAAGAGACAGGGCGCGACGGCCCGTCGCGTCGCCGATCTTCCTCCCGTGATAAACAGAATGCAGATTATCCAGAGGCGCTAGCCGATTTGCCGAGGGCTAAGCCCCGGTTCATCGAACCAATGAAGCCTCGGCTCGTGGAAAGGGCGCCGCCCGGCGGTGACTGGCTTTACGAGCTGAAGTTCGACGGCATCCGCGCCATCGCGGTCAAGATCGACAATAAGGTTTCACTCGTGTCGCGGAACGGAAACGACCTCGGTGCTCGCTTTCCGGAAATTGCCGCTGCCGTAAAAAATTCGCTGGTGGCCGAATGTGTGATCGATGGCGAAGTGGTTGCGCTCGATGAAGAGGGCCGGTCGTCCTTTCAACTTCTGCAGGCGCGCGAGATGGAAGGAAAGGAATCGCCCATTTATTTCTACGTTTTTGATTTACTTCAGCTCGAAGGCAAAAGTTTGATCTCGCTGCCCTTGGAGCAACGGAAAAAATTTCTCGAACGGCTTTGCGCCGATGCCGGCCAACCAATTCGTTTCTCCGGCGAAATTGGCGGGGACGCGCAGGCCTTGCTCGCGGAAGTTAAACGCCGCGGCTTGGAGGGAATTATCGGCAAGCGCCGCGATTCCGTTTATGAACCGGGCCGGCGGAGCGGCGCCTGGATCAAACTCAAGTGCGTGAACGAACAAGAGTTCGTCATCGGCGGTTATACGCCACCAGGCGGATCGCGGAAACATTTCGGGGCGATTCTGGTCGGGTATTACAAGAACAATCACCTAATGTTTGCCGGCAAAGTTGGATCGGGATTCACAGCGAAATCATTGTCGATCTTGCACAAGAAATTTCGCGGTGAAGAGCGCGGCGACTGTCCGTTTCTCGACCTGCCCTCAAAACAAGGAGGCCAATGGGTGCAAGGCATCACGCCTTCGATGATGCGGAAAATGCACTGGATAAATCCGGTTTTCGTCGCACAAATCAAATTCGCCGAGTGGACCCGTGACGGAAAATTGCGTCAGCCGGTTTTCCTCGGTTTGCGAGAAGATAAAAAGGCAAGCGAAGTTCGCCGCGAACAATAGCTGGCCGGCCCGTCTCTCCCCTGGGCGCAAGATTGTAGTCTCGGGCGATATGCAACATTCCGATCTTCGCCTCGTTTCGCACCCAAGACATAAACGGACAAAAAAAGGGGAAGCGCGGTCCCTCTGGAATCGAGGCGCATAAAGAACAATTAAGAGATAATTGATTGCCTCCTCTGGATATAAAAGTCCAGACTGATGTGAGAAACGAGTTTCACAAAAGGATACCTGAAGGGGCTGGCGCTGAATTTGATTTGGGAGGACAGGTCCGGGCCACAATAGTCATGCGAGCGCTTACCAAGATTTCCGCCCTCTTTGTATGGGCGGTTGTTGCGGCAGAGGCCACCGCCGATCCTCAATACCAGATTTACGACATCGGCGTCGTTCAAACCGGCGACACCGCGTCGCAGGGTTTTGGTGTATCGACTGAGGGGATCGCCGTCGGCCGCTCGTTTCGGAGCGGCGGAAGCCAGGCGTTCACCTGGACTCTTGGCGGCGGCATCGTCGGCCTGCCGAACTTATCCGGCCGCAGCTTCTGCGTTTCCAACAGCGCCAACGACAGCGGCATGGTTGTGGGCACCGGCGCGACTACGTCGTTCGGCTCGGCCCGGCTGCCGGTCGTCTGGCAGAACGGCGTGGTTTCGCAGCTTCCTCTTCCTCCCGGCCAAACGCTGGGCGACGCGAACCACGTGAACACTTCGGGCGTCGCGGTCGGCTCAGTCAACGGCGGAAGCCTGCAGCGCGGGGTGATCTACAGTGAGGGAAGCGCGTTGATCATCACGCAGACGACGTCGAACGGAAGCTACTTTCTCACGGCGTTCGGTATCAACGATTCAGGCCGGATCGTGGGGCAGGGCATTGATCCAAACAACGCCGCCGTCAACGTCGGGATCGTCTACGACATTGGCGCCAGCATGGCCTTCAGCGTCGGCGCGCTCCCCGGGCTCAACGGGGCCCTCGCTTTCGGCGTGAGCAACACCGGCTACGTCGTCGGATCGAGTATGCTGAATCAAGGCTCGGGTTTGCCGTTCATCTGGTCGGATGCGGGCGGAATCATCGCGATTCCGCTCGCATCAGGCACAAGCCAAGGCTCCGCACGGGCAGTAAACTCGGCTGGGTTGGTGGTTGGCAATGATTCCTCGGCATTCTCGATTCCGTTCCTCTACGACGGCACGACAACCTACCGCCTCGCGGATCTCATCCCCGTCGGCTCAGGATGGGACTTGTCCATGAACACCTCGTCGTCGGCCCTCGGCATCAGCGACAACGGCGTCATCGCCGGGACCGGCGTCTACAATGGTGCGACGCACGCGTATGCGATCGTCCCGGCGCTTCAGCTCGGCTCAGCCGTTTCCCGCAAGACACACGGCGTCGCGGGCACGTTCGACATTCCACTCCCGCTCTCGGGAAATCCTGGCGTCGAATGTCGCACCGGCGGGACGAACGGCGACTACACGCTCGTGTTTACGTTCACTAACAACGTGACGAGCGGCAACGCCAGCGTGACCGGCGGCATCGGGAGCGTCTTGGGTGTGCCAACCTTTTCCGGTAACACTATGACGGTTAACTTGACCGGCGTCGCCAACGCGCAAACGCTCACAGTCACGTTGAGCGGCGTGACCGACGAGTTCTCCCAGGTTTTGCCTGACACACCAGTGAGCGTGAACATGCTCATCGGTGACACAAGCGGCAACGGCGTGGTCAACGCCACCGATGTCGCGCAGACCAAAGGCCAA
>DATMPQ010000036.1:0-6886 GCA_035567015.1 Chthoniobacterales bacterium
CCGCATTTTATCAACGACTCCGCGCCGCAGGCAAACCGCCCAAACTCGCTCTCACCGCCACCATGCGAAAACTCCTACTCCTCCTTAATCGCTCCCTCAAACCCCAACCTATCCTCGCTTGAACTCAAGACAGTTACTACAGAAGCGAACGGAACATGACATGAACATCGACATATCCTTCTTCGGGATGTCGAAACGCTTCTGGCAAAGTGCCGACGATCTCGAAGCCAAGCCGCTGCCACAATCGGATTGCCGATTCGTTTGTGGACGCAACAAAGTTGAATTGGATCGCGCGAAAGCCGAGCCGGACCGCTTCTTTCAGGCAATGTTCGCCCATTGCGCGGCCAATCCCTTGTCCTTGCGCATCCGGCGGAACCATGAACGCCGCGTTCGCCACGTGCGAACCAGGTCCCAGTTGATTCGCTCTCAAAATGTAAGTGCCAAGAACCCGCCCGTCGCTTTCCGCGACATAAGTATGCGTGTCGGACCGGAACCAATACGCCAACGCATCCTGGCGCGGCATCCGCGAATCGAATGCATAGGTGTCGGCGGAAGCAATTACATCGTGAAAAATAGTCCAGATCGCGTCGCGATCCGAATCTATCGCCGGGCGAAGGTTGATCACTGCGGTAATAAGCGCCTAAGCCGACGCGGAATGGACGTAGCGCCAGAGAGCCAACCATTTCCCGTTCCCTCGCTCAAACACAAACTGGTCCACTCCGGTTTCGCGGCTGCGCTCTCCGGCCCTCTCAATCAGGCTACGAATCTTCTCAACGCTGGAATTCATTTTTCACGAGCAAACTGTGATTCAAATAAGACGCAGAGTTAGGGTTGGGCCTCGAACGTAATCGGAATCATGGTTGACCACTCCTGGCCAGGCTCTGACTTCCATTGCCGAAGAGCCCTGGTGGAGGCGCGGTCAAGGAGGTCGTTGCCAGTTGACTGTACGGTTAGCACCTCTTTTACAGTCCCGTTCGCGTCGAAGCTCAGACGGAAGCGCCCCGTGTGCGCTGCGTTATCGTGAAACCGCGCCTCAAAAGGATAGTTTGGTCGCGGCTTATACACCAATCGACGTTGGCGGCCCGGTTGCTGGCGGGCTGCGACGCCCGGTTTGGGCGTCGGTCGCGGGGAAGGATGGGTTTCCGCTATCGCCGGCCAGTGAGGAGCAGTCTCGGGCGTGATTTGGGCGAGAAAGGTTTGCACGACACTCGATGGCTGAACCAGGTCCAACCCCTCGCCTTTTTCATTCCGCGCAATGACAATGCCAATTACCGCGCCACCTCCATCGACGACTGGCGAGCCGATGGCAGTGGCTGGGATCGGCGCCACGATTCCAAGCCGGTCTCCGCGACGGTCGCCTTGCTTCACATAGATTGTTCCTTCGATCGGCGTCCCCTCACTGCCCGCGAGCGCGCTTCCGATCACCACGACTCGCGTGCCGATATCGGTTTTGCCAGTCTTGTCCAGCGGGAGAAACGATACCCCCTTCACCTCAGCCTTGAGTACTGCGAGATCGAGTGTCGTCGAGGAGGCGAGAATACCGGTTACATTGCAGATTGTTCCATCTCCCATTTTGGCGACGCCATACGCGCCACCATCCGCCGTGTGGCAGTTCGTAATCAGCCTGCCATCGTCTGCGACGAAAAAGCCCGTTCCCGTCCGCAGCAGCTTGCCGGATGCGTCGAAGACGGTGACCAAAATTATGGCGGGACGGATGCTGCTCGCTAGTGTTGCCAAACCAAGAGCCTGGCCTTCCAACGTCGGACTCGGGAGCGGTGACGGAGTCGGAGACTGACCTGGGCTATTGGGGCTCGGCGTTGCAGACGGCTGTTCGGAGGATGGTTCGCCGACCATTTGATATCTGGGCTTTGGCTTGCAGGCAGTCATCGCAAGAACGGCCAGGCAAAACAAACATCCACACGCGAGTCGAAAATATTTCATTTGTCTCCTGCGAAGATAGCGGCGTGCCTTTTGCCCTATATCCAATCATGGCGACAAAATCGGCGATCTGTCACGCCAATTAGTGACCGCAGGTGGCCGCTAACGAAGGAAAACTCCCCCCTGAGCTGCGTCCCTTCTTTACGCAGAGCGAAGGTCAGCGACGTTTAAAGTACTGCACCGCTCTTTCGTGTTTCTTCGCAGTGGCTTTTGTCGTGAAGTGCCAAGATTCTTGCGGATGTTGATGGTGAAGGATGGATGCAATAATGTATCTCGTCAGAATTTCTCGAACCGTTGATGCCATCCACGGAAGATCAGACCAAGTAGAATCATCATTGAGAGCAATAAAAACCCCATCATCGGCAGAACAAACCGCGGCTGAATTTCCGCGAAGAAACAATTCAATACCACCATGACGACTCCGAAAGCGGACAAAGTGGCCGAGTACAGAATGACCCTTCCCCCGCCAGGTTGGAACTCTCTATGTATAAAGAGCGCCACCGAAAGGACGAGCAAGCCGATAATGCTCCATGCGCGAAACGAGATCGGATTCCACCATCGAAAATAGAACCGGTTGGCCGCGTCGATGAGTGCCGTGCGCGGTCCGCGAAAGGTTTTCAATTGCGCACATTGCGGCATATAAGTGCGGTGATCGAAAAAATAATCTGTCGTGACGAAGAGGTAGCGTACGACATCAGCTTCACGCAGCCGAGTCGCGTATTCGAAATCATTCAGCGCGGCAGACTGGAGCGCCGCGCTCGGTGGACAAAGAAACGCGTGCGCCATTTCGTTCAGAGAACGATCAAATTTTTCATCCTGAAATTTCCCAGGCGAACTGAACAAATCGGTTCGCGCGTCCCTAACAAACTGTGGCGGGTCCCAAGGCTTGTTTTGTCCGAACCAGTTTGCGAGTGCAGCAAGGAGCTGCCGCGTCTCGGGCAGCTGGCATTGCGACGCCGTGGCACTGAGAAGTTCATCGCGCGACTGAGCCGGCATCTGGCCGAGAAAATTAAGCCGCCAAACAAAAGTATAACCGAACTTTGACCGCCAATGGATGTGCGCGTGCCAGCAGAGCAGATGCGTGAAGCTCGTCGCTAAAATCATCGCACTCAGCCCCGTCGCGAGCGAGCCCACCCACACGCGCGCCGGCTTGCCCAACTCAAAATTAGAAGTGGATTTTGTTTGCCGCCGCACCAGGAAAATGCGCAAAGATTGCCTGAGCGCGATCGGGAATATGGTGGCCGGCAAGAGTACAGCGAGGACATAGTTAACATGGCGAGTCAAGATTCCGCCACAGAGCAATGTTCCGAAGAGAACCCAATCACGCATCACAATTCCTGGATAGCGAAGCACAATGCGCAGACCGGCTCCCGCTAAGAACACGATGATGATCATGCTGAGCGTTTCCGAGCCAATGCAATGCGCAAAGGTGTAGAATAGGGGGTGGCTGCTAAAGAAAACCGCGAGGATCAGACGCGTTGATAAAGTTGCGGTGACCGCATTAATGAAATAGAGCGCGGCACACCATAAAGCGGCGTGTTGTAGAAACAGGAGCACGAACACCCCACCATCAGTGAGCTGCGTCTGCTTGATAAAATGGCCGAGCGAAACCGCTGGCCCTGCTCCGCTGATTAGATAACCGAACCAAAGTGGCACACGGCTAAGCGTGCAATACAGCGGACCGTGCAACAAAATCGTGGGTGCGCTTGGCGGATAAACTACTTGCACGTACGCGTCCACGTCGCGCCAAAGGGGCGGCACAACCGCCATCAGCCACAGTGACGGGACAGCGAGGAACAAAAGTGGTAAGGCCGTCGCAAAAACTTTCCTGACCTTCGACTCGATTTTGCCCATGCTCCGCGAGTTTCCAGCCATTCTATCCGCTAAGAGCCGGAATTTGCGGTTGTCAACAACAGTCGTCCTCCAGCGCGCCACCGAAAAGATTGTAGCAGCGCAGCGATTCTCTCTAGCGAACGTAGATGCGAATTATCGTAAGCTAGACGATCTTGCAACGCGCGTGCTTGAACGAGGCGGTTTTCGGAAGCCGATTTCGAACCTGTACACTCGTATGCCCAAATCGCGAGCAATGCAGCGAGAAGTGACAAATCGAGCGCGAGATGAGCAGTAAAACTCCAGTTTTTGCTGGCGTGACCGAAGGAGCCGCAGGTGATGTCGAGGCCGCGGAGTTTGGCAGCGAGAGTGGCGATGATGAAAGATCTCCCAAATCGCGTCGCGATCTGTGTTTGTCGCCGGCCGAATGCTTACCACGATCAGACCAATTGGCCCAGGCTTTCGTAGAGTGCGCGCCGCGTAGAGCGCGCCTGCTTCTCCGCCGTCTCATACCGGATCGACATCATCCGCAGCGCGAATGGAATGAGCGCTCTCTTCTGTTCGGGCAACTGGACTGCGCCGATGTTGCCGCCGCTGATCTTCCGAAAAGGCCACCGATCAAAAAGCCATTCGGCTCCGTATGATGCCCCCAACGTAACGTCTGACCAGCTTCCGCTGCACCGCGACCAATCGTGCCCCATTGAATATCGTGCAGCACGATCCAGCCTCCGTTTTGCATGTAAAGCGTGAGCCGGAGCAGATCGAGCAGCGGTAGAGGATGGCGGTGGTCGGCGTCGATAAAGGCAATCTTCAATTCGTCGCGCCGCGCGATTTGCGAGGCGAAGCTCGAGTCGCGTGGAATGTGCAGGCGGACCATTGGCACGAGTTGCGGAAACAATTCTGCAATCTCAAAACCGCTCCGGCGCGTCCGATCGACCGCGCATTGCGGCTGAATGTCGATCGTATCGACCCAGCTTGCGCCATCAGTACCATGCCGGCGACGGAGAACGGCCGCAATAACGCCCGCTGAAAAGCCGGTCAAAGTTCCGATTTCGACGACCCGTTGCGGCGCGAGAATGCTGATGAAGGCGGTGAGAAAAAGATAATCGCTCGGTCCGATGCTCCCCCGGTCATAGTCCCGACGCTTCGCGATTGAACGGAGAAATTCCAACTCACCGGGCGAAGGAGTTGTGCCAGTGTGCCCGAGCATGCCGGCTAGACGCGCGTAAGCCGATTCAAAATCAGAGAGGGAATTGAACTCGCAAATTTCGGCGGGCGCACTCGGCCGCGGCGCAGAAAGAGAACGTAACGAGTGGCCAAAAACCTGCGTTCGAAAACCCAAAGCGGCATGACGAACAGCGCCAAACAAAATCACAATCGGAACTCTCATCGCGGCCGCAATCGCGCGATCGATTCCAAAAAACTCACGTCCAGCTCTTCGAACTTTTCGTAACCAATCGCGTGCGGCGCGTGATAGCGCCCTCATTCCAGAAATCAGTCGATAGCGTGTAACAGACGCCGCGCCATAATAGCTACACGACGCGTGGGATTTTCTAATGATAAATACGCGATTTCCCAAAAGAAATGCGCAACAGAAAAATGGTCGCGCCGAGCAAAACGAGATCGAGCGCGAGATGGGTGGAGAAGCCCCAGTTTTTGCTCGCATGACCGAAGCAACCGCAGGTGATGTCGAGGCCACGGACTTTGGCGGCCACGGTGGCGACGATGAAGATCGAAATGAGCGCAGTTAAGATCGATAATCCGCCGAGATAAAGACGCCGCGCGATCAGAGCGAGTCCGCACAAAATTTCCAGCCAGGGCAAATAAAACGCGAGCCCGACACCGATCGCCCATGGCAAAATTTTATAATTGTCAATGTCATTGGCGAAACCAATCGGATCGAGCGCTTTGATGACACCGGAGTAAATGAAAACGCCGCCGATGATAAGATCGACAATGCGCCAAGCAGTATTGCCTCGGAAAAAAACCATCGTTCACCGAGAACATCCAACACTGAACATCCAACATCGAACGTCGAAGGTTTCATGCTTCTGCAATTGAGCGTCGGATGTTCGGCGTTGGATGTTCGATGTTTGCTTCATTTCTTCGACTTCAACCATTCTTCCCACCCGCCTTGGAGCACGAAAACATTTTTGAGCTGCGCTTGATCGCGCAATCGTTTGGCCACTTCGCGACTCGCGTTGCAACTTTGGCTGCTGCAATAAACGACGATACGTTTCTCCGGCGACCAATTTTGGAGAAATTGCGGCAGCAATTCGTTCCAGCGGTCTTCATTCAACAAAATCGCGCCGGGAACGTGATCGCGTTCAAATTCCGCATCCGGCCGCGCATCGATCCAAATCGCGTTCTCGCCCCACGCCTGCGCTTGCGCGAGAGTGACCAATTCCGAAGCGGGAATCGGCGATTGCCAGGAGACTTTCCCGCGAAAATAAACTGCCTGACCGATGGCCGGCAGCAAGGCCAGCGCGATAAGCAGCAGGGCCTGTTTAATCGCGCGTGACTTCACCGTTATCGCGCAACGGAAGCTGGGGTCGGCGTTGGGCCGGGTGTGACAACCACGGTTGCGTAAGAGCTCTTTGGCGAATTTTCAGATTGAATCGTGATCGTAGCCCCGGCCGCTTTGTCTGTTTGCGCCGGTTGCACGTCGATCTTGAACTCACCGTTGCCGGTTTGCTCGACTTTCGTTTGGAAGGCTGGATTCGAAGACGTCACCTTGAGCGATTTCACGGGAAACTCTTTTGCCGCTTTCACCATGATGGTTTTCACCTTCGCTTCTTCGCCGCCTTGCCAATAAAGAACCGCGGGCTGAATTTCGAACAACTGCGGGATCGTGGTCTTGAGCGTGAGAACGGTCGTACCATGCGCCGGATCGGGATCGTCGGTTTGCACCGTGACGGTTTTAACTTGCAGACCAGTGCGGTCGCCAATGTTGAACGTGGCGGTAATCTCGCCCTTTTCGCCCGGCGCGACCTGGTCTTTTTGTGTTTGTGCCGTTGTGCATCCGCACGAGGCATGCACCGATTTAAAATGAACCGGCGTCTTGCCGGCGTTTTCGTATTTGAAATGGCCGACCGCTTGCTTGTCGCCAATCGCGGGA
>DATMPQ010000037.1:0-13874 GCA_035567015.1 Chthoniobacterales bacterium
GTTTCCCGGCAACGAAATTCATTTGGAGAGGCTTAAGCAGCTAGCTCGCGACTTGAATGTTGAAGATGAAATCATTTTTACAGGCGAATTGACGGATGCCAGGCCAGCTTACGCAAGCATGGACATTTTCATTCTGCCCTCCGCCTATCCGGAACCGTTTGGCGGTGTCGTTATGGAGGCGATGTCGATGGGCTTGCCCGTGATCGCGACCAACCTCGGTGGCTCGCTCGATCAGGTTGCGGAAGGCATAACCGGCTTTCTCGTGCCGCCCGCCGATCCGCCTGCTTTGGCCGCAAAGATCGAACGGCTGGCCAACAATCCCGACCTGCGGCGGAAAATGGGCGCCGCCGGCAGGAAGCGGATCGCCGAAAATTTCAGTCTATCGGAAATGGTAAAGAAGATCGAAACCATTTACAGCGATGTTGCTTCAACCGAAGGTTGGGGTGAAGACCTCGCCAAGCCGCGCCCGGAGCCGGCGGCTACAACTTCTTCTTAGAAATGTGCGGCATCGCTGGTTACGTAAGCTGGGAGACGCCTCCAAGCGCCGGCGTCTTGCGAGCGATGGAGAAAACGCTCACCCATCGCGGGCCGGACGAAGGTAGTATTTGGTGCAACCAAATCTGTGGTTTCGCATTCCGTCGTTTGCGAATCATCGATCTCTCGCCCGCAGCGGCACAGCCGATGTCGAATGAGACTGATGAATTGAGAGTCGTTTTCAATGGCGAAATCTACAATTTCCCAGAGCTACGAAAAGAACTGGAGACGCGAGGCCACAATTTTAAAAGTCGCAGCGACACTGAAGTTTTGCTGCATGGATACGAAAGCTGGGGCGAAGGTCTGTTCGAAAAATTGCGCGGCATGTTTGCTTTCGCGATTTGGGACGAACCAAAACAGCGGTTGGTATTCGGCCGGGATCGCCTGGGAAAAAAACCGTTCTTTTTTGCGGAGGATGCCGGCCGATTCGTTTTCGGCTCGGAGCTAACCGTCTTTCGTCATTTACCGGGCTTGCCTCTCTCGGTTTCGCCGTTGGCCTTCTGTGAGTATATAGAATTTGGTTATGCCCAAAGTCCGCGAACGATACTAAAGGAAATCAGGCAGTTGCCTGCGGGTCACTTTGGAATTTTGAATCGCGAAGGTTTGTCGCTGCATTCATTTTGGGCGCTTCCGGAAATTCCGCCTGCGCGAAATGACGATGTCAATCTTCGCGCTGGAGTGGAGAATCTGGAAGCGCCACTCCACGACGCAGTCGCGTGCCGATTGATCAGCGATGTGCCGCTGGGCTGCTTCTTGAGCGGAGGAATTGACTCCAGTCTGGTTGCCGCGCACGCGCAAGAACTGGTTTCTTGGCGGCTTAAAACTTACACGGTTGGTTTTGAAGATTCTTCGATGAACGAAGCCTCTTACGCTGCTGAGATAGCTCGACATCTCGGAACCGATCATCACGAGATCATGATCAGCCCGCAGTCGGTGATCGATGAATTTCCTGACATTCTCTCTCGCGCTTCAGAGCCGATCGGAGACGACTCGTTTCTGCCGACATTTCTCATTTCGCGCGAAACACGGCGCGAAGTCACGGTTGCGCTCTCCGGCGACGGCGGCGACGAATTGTTCTGCGGGTACGACAAGTACCGGCAGTTTTCGGCTGCTCAGCGGCTACGGCGTCTTTTTCCACGAACTGTGCGAACCGCGGCGCTCTCTTTGATTGGCCCGCGCGGCGGAGACGGTCTGAAAAAAGGGCTGGAGGCTCTTGCCGCGCCTGACGATGAGAGCATGGCGCGCTGGCTGTCCACGCTGTGGAAAGAATCGGAGTTGGAAGAATTGATCGATCCCCAAGTTCGCTCGCGAAGCAAGTCCGACGCATTTTCGTCCGCTTGGAACCGCCGACGGACATTTCCTCCCATCGAACGTTTCATGATTACGGACATGGAGACTTATCTTACGGGCGATATCCTCACCAAGGTTGACCGGGCGAGCATGGCCCACGGGCTGGAAGTAAGGAATCCGTTGCTGGACCAAAACTTTGTCGCCGCGGCATTCCAACTTGCCTGCCGCGCCCGCCCTGGAAAAATCATGTTGAAAGAGATGCTAGCTCGACGGGTGCCGCACCGTCTGTTTGAGCGTCCAAAACATGGTTTCGGCATGCCAGTCAACGATTGGTACCGGGGGCCGCTTCGCCATGTCTTGGAGAATTACACTTCCCTGTCGAGAATCCGGAATCGCGGTTTGCTAAACGCCGAGACCGTCCAGAGCTTTGTGCAATCACATCTAACTGGCAGACGCAATTTCGGTCGCAAGCTCCACGCCATCGTTGCTTTCGAAATCTGGGCCGACCGCTTGTTTGGGGAACGTGAAACCCTAGCGTAGCCGTCGGGCTGTAATCGAGATCCCTCCGTGCGGATGTCGCGGTTCCACATGGAAGTCCGCTGCTTCAAGCCATGCTTTGACACCGGAAAATGTCTGCGGAATGATCATGCGCCGGCGAATACATGTCCAGGGTGTCTAATTTCACCCACTGGAAAGCCAGCGGCTCAAAACGCGCGCGGTTGAGTTTTTCGCAAAGCCGTACAAGGCAGCGGCTGGCACCGTACGTGTCGGCACTGTTATTGACGTACAAAATCCGCAGAGGACGGGCCATGGATGATTCGCTGGCGCGATTCATAAACGATTGCGCCAAATGCCAGTGGGCCTCGCCACGTGAAAGGTCTGACGCTCTTTATCGTGTTCCAGCGTATAGACCGAATAGTCAAATGGTCGGGGGGAATAATGTCCCGCTGCCATCCGTCTCAGACGATGTCGCAAAATCCAAACTGGTTTGAGCGATTGCACCCATAGAGGGGCCGACTGGACGAGCTGCCTCTGCTCTAGAACTGCATTCGGCTTCAAATTCATGTTCTCGCCTGTATCGGCGAACGCGGCGGTGAAGCAGCCCAGAGGAGCCATGCGAATTCCACGTTTTAGCAATTCAAGCACCCAGGCGGCGTCTCCAACGTCGCGCCAATGATCGTCAAAGTAGAGCCTGTGCGCATCGATGAGGCGGCGCCGGAAGAAAGTTGCGGCAGTGAAAACCGGATTTGTGCAAACCCACGTGTGATATAGCCAGGGCTGCAAAACTTCACGGCTGCAAATGTATTGGCCGGTTCTATCAACGATCACAACGTTGCCGAATGCAACGTCTACGTCAGGGCGCTCTGCGAAGAAATCAGTAACCACACGGAGTATTCCCGGCAGATATTGCTCGTCGCAGTTCAAATAACAGAGGATATCGCCAGCAGCGCGCCGGAGGCCGCGGTTCACGGCATCGTACATGCCATTGTCTTTCTCAACATAGAGCTTCAGCCGCGGTTGTTGCGCCGCCCAAGCTTCCAGTTCTGAGCCTGTGCCGGCGTCTTGAACGATATGTTCAACGTCCACTCCTTCTTGGTCGCCCACCGAAGCTGCCGCCAGACGAAGCCAGTCGAGCTGCCGGTAACTGGGCGTAACTACGCTAATCATCGCCTTCGGTTTTTGGCGCAGCGATGTTGTTTCTGCACTCCTTCAAACCGGACAGCGCCATCTCGACTATCTGATCGATATCGTAGTATCGATGGGTGGCGAGCCGGCCAACAAAGCTAACGTTCTTTTCCTGCGTGGCCCGAGCCGCGTAATTTTGATAAAGCGCTCTCGCATCGAGCGCTGCGATCGGGATAGTACGGTTCCGACGGGGCCATGCAAAGCCCGCGCCTGGGATTAGAAAATCGAAATGGTCCGACATCGGGTCGGCTATATTCAATCACCCGCGGAGAGCGTCAAGTGGCCAGCTTGCAGCGCGAATAATTCGGTTCCGTCACGCGGGTGCCAGTTCTTCGCGAACATCCTCCTGCAACCTGGCCGCAACAGGCCGGCCGCGGCCGGAGCTCGATTCAATCATGTGTTGCAGCCGAAGGAACACTGCCACGAGAGCAAATTCTTGCGGCAAGAACATGCCGACGTGCAGCGCGCCAAACCAGTAAGAAACTATCCATACTACGAGATAGAGGGCGAGAAAGCGTAATGCCATCCCACCGACATCCGTCCTTTCGAACGGTACTCGGAATGTCCGCCCGAGAATGCGAAGGTTCCAAATGACGAAGCAAATGGTACCGACGATTCCGAAAGTATCCACGGCGGCGAACAGCCCATTATGTATGTTTTGCACCTCGACGACCGCGCGGTAATCAAGCCCCTTGGGATTTAATGCATTTGGCTTTGCCCATTCCCTGCTAAAACCAAATCCGCGCCCCAGCCAGGGATGCGCTGGAAAATAATCGTGCGCCCAAAGAGTCCAGACTCGCATCCGGAAATCATTGGACTGCTCGGCGTCCTTGGCCATGTCGGCGTCCCATTTTCCTGGCAAGAACGCCAGGCCGCGTTGCATCTGCTTGGGGAGATGGAAGACATCTGAATTTATAAACGATAGCGCAAAGAGAACGAACGCGAAAAAAGGGAGAAACAGGACAACAGCGTACTTAAAGTCCCGGATGCCGGCTGCGAAAAATCCGATCACCGTGTTTAACACCATCGATCGGTACCCTGAAAAGAGGATGGCTACAAATCCGGCAATGAGACCAATCCAACGAAGAAGGTTCCTGGGGTTGAAGATTTGCCGCAAGGATACCGACGCCAAAACCAGGAGAATTAGTATTAATCCGAAATTGGCGAACGGAATGACGCGGCCTGTCAGAGACTCTCCAGCAAGGGCCTCTTCAACACCAGCCACTGATACAGCGGAATAAAACGGGTATATTTTGAAGATTAAGTTGGGGGAGATCGTGGTGATGACAGCGATTAGCAGATCGAACATCGTCACCGCCACGACCACGTAAGGCAGTTTGGCCCAAACTCTCGATTGCATCGGAATACTTTGGATGACGAAGTACGCCACCAAACCTACATACACACTCACATAATTATGCCCGCCCCAGACGGTCGACCCCAGGAACTTCATTCCGAAACGGTCGTGGAATGCGTGAACTGTGATGATTGCCATGAACCCCGTGATCAGAAGTAGATCGAACCGGTTGCCCACCTTGACGCGCGTCCGCCTCAAGACGATGTCTTCGACAAAGAATTTGGCGATGCCAACTGCCATCAAGATTTCAAAAGGAGTAATCTGACCGCCAAGAATGGGAATTGCCCCGGTAAGAAACGAAGATGCAATGGTCAGGACCCAAAAGAAACGCCCCGAGAAGAAAACGATAAAAACGCCGCCGAAGGCAGCCGCACTGAAGGCGAGCTGCCAGTAGTCGCCTGAGCCGATGTTCCAGCCGAGGAAAATTGCCACGACTAAGCCGGTGGCGCACAGTAAAAGCGCTTTGAATCGCTGGGTAACGGCGGGATCGTCCACAGATTAATGCGGCTTAGTGATGGGTACGGACCAGACTGGAGTCTTTTCCTGGAAGAAATCTTTCCATCGTTCGTGTCTGTATTCTCGATCCATTGATTAGGACATCGGGTCGCATCTTGTCTGCAATTTAGTTGGGTCAGGGCACGGCGTTGGTCTTGGAAAATTCTAGCACAGGCCGATTTCAAAATCTAGGGGTCTCAAAATCAATCTGAATTGCTTTGCGCAGACGCAGCCGACCCTGTGGAGGTGGCACGCACGATGGCCGGAATACATGGTGCCTTTCATTTGACAGGCACTCATCGGTGCCATTCTCAATCGAGAAGCCCTTGCAAAATCAGCGATCTCGGGAAATCGCGACGCTCGTTGTGCTGGATGCGGCTCGGCAAGCTGGAGTGACACGAGTTATGTACAGCAATTCATGTGCTGTTTAGCGGAATCGTCTTGCGCTGTGGCGTGATGCGGTTGTGTCCAACGATATTCGGCGAGGCAGACCAAGGCCACGTAATCGCTTGCGAAACGAGTTAGAAGCGCGGACCAACTTGACTCCGGTGGGCGTAATTTGAATTGGTGTGATACTCTACTCGTAAATGCTGGCCGAATTGAAACCCGCTGTTGAGGAGGTAACGAGATGTTGCGAGAGCGACGTTTAAAAATTCTCGTCCAGCTGAATGCTGTCCCGTTTCTGCTTTTGGGTTATCGGAGAATAAAAAAATCCGGCATTTGGCTTTTTGACACATTCAAGGAATTGCTACGGCTTATGATTCCATCCTGTATTCGATTTGGATTGCCAAAAGATTGTTTTGAAGTTTTGCCAGAGATTCGGTCTCGTCAAAGAGAAGGCCGTATCATTCTTGAAAATCAAGGTTCTCCCGCAGTTCAAAAGGATTCCGTTATGGAACTGTGCCAGTTAGAACAACACCGGTCTCAGCCATGGCCGATATTTTGGGGTCAATTTAGAAACGCACGTCTCGCCGGACCAAGTCTCGCGTTAATTGATAACGAAAAGAACGTTTGCCTCGAATCTACCTACGGCAACAAATATTTTAGAAGGGACCCTGCGTACAACTATTTTGTCCGGAATGCACCAACTCGTTTAGGGGGAAACTGGACATCTATTATTTCATGGTGGGTGCCTGTTAGTGGCGAGATAAATTTCGCTCATTGGTTTCTAGATGCGCTGCCGCGACTGGCGCTGCTCAAGGAATTTCCATCAGGCACAAGGATTCTCGTTCCCGGAGAACTCATGCCCTTTCAAATCCAAACATTGGAATGGCTGGGAGTGTTGGAGCGATGTCGAAAAACGGATGAACGGCATCTCCTAATCGAGAATTATTGGTTCAGTTCACCGCCGAGCATAATCGTTTCTTACAGCCCTCATGCGGTGAACTTCCTCCGTAATGCATTTTTGCCTTTTGCTGAAAAAAATAGTGAAACACCAAAACATTTCTTTCTCAGGCGTAGCGGTCCTTTGCGAAACATCGCCAATGAAGAAGAAGTCTTGGAGTTTTTTGAGCGACGCGGCTGGGCGATTATCGATACCGCACAACTAACAATGGCCGAGCAAATTCAGTATTTCGCTCAAGCTGAAGCCATTTGCGGAATCCATGGAGCGGGTTTTACGAATTGTGTTTGGTGCAAGCCTGGGTGTCGGGTGCTTGAACTATTTGCGGATAATTATTTGAGCGGCTGTTACGAATGGATTTGTGACGTCGTGCAGGCGAAATATCGCTACAGAATTTTTCCGTCCGACGCTCTATTAAATGCTAGAATCAATTTGGAGCTGCTCGAATCAGACTTGAAGTGTTGGAACCTAATTTGAATTTGTTCCCCATTTATGCCACTGCCGCCCGATCGGCACCTTGCTGGTCCTGCCGCGCGAGCTTGCGACAAGAGCGTTTGATTTCCTCATCTGAAGCATTCCGACCAACGCCGAGGACATGGTAACAATCGCGCTTCTTTGTCGTAGCCACCTATAAATCCAAACTCCTAAGGCTGGAACGCAGGCTTGCCGTGCAAAGAGATCGCCATGCTTCTAGGTGCGCTCATCTTTCATCTCGACTCGTACGGCGTCAAGATGACTTCGCCGAATGTGGCGGTATTTGATGTGATCCTTGAAGGCGCGCCAGCAGAGCCGTCGCGCAAGCGAATTCTTTCGAAGTCCACTTGCCAAAACACAGACCGTTAAGAACCAGCTGAGCGGCACTCGAAATTGCCTGCGAAAGAACAGGAAGCGATTTCGGAAGCTATTATAGGTTAGTTCCGGAGTAAAACGGGAGGAAACACCACCTTTATGGAGCAGCACGGACTTTGCGCAGGCAACCACTCTAAAGCGGGCTCTCCGAGTCTGAATAGCCCAGTCTGCCTCTTCGTAGGCTAGAAAATACTCTTCACTCATTAAACCGATCTTGCCTAGAGCGCTGTTGCGAACAAGGATACAAGCGCCTGGCAGATAATCGACATCTGCCACGTCCGAGCGTAGCTGCCCGAGATCAGTTATGCCGCCGACATGTCCACTCCACCGGCGAATCCATCCGCCACAGCTCCATAGTTGCTCCTTGTGGTTACAGAAATACATCGCCGGACCAGCCAGCGCGATCGACTGATCCTTTTCCATTATCTGAGTTAAAGGTTGTAAAAAATCTTGCTCCGCAATCGTATCGTTATTGAGAAGCAAAGAGTAACGGTAGCCACGCTCCAAGCTGAAACGAAGCCCTATGTTGTTCCCAGCAGCGAATCCTGTCTCCAGACCTGCGTTATGATAGATGACGTCAGGGTGGCTGGCTTTGAGAATGGACTCCACTGCCTTATCCGGCCCGTTATTCACGACAAAAACGTCGAAGGGCGAGACGACGGATCGCCGTAATGAATCGAGACACGCCAGGGTGTCTTCAATCGATCCGAAATGCAAGATAATTATCAGAGTCTTGGCGTCATCCATGAAAGAATGCTAGCTAGGTCTTCACGAGGCAGAGTATAAAGCGTTCGACTCGGGCCGAAACGCGGAAATATTCAGTTGCAGGTCCATCTGGCCAGCCAGTCGCCGATCAAGAAATGGATGCGGCAAGGCAAATGCCTCGTGAATCTGGTACCGAAATCCCGCGCCAGAAAGGATATCCAGGATTCTCGAAAGCCTTTGTTCTGAACTAGCCGGAGAATGGTATTCGACAAACAGGTTTTGCACATTTGTCAGCTCTTCCCGGCAGTCATCCAGGACATCATACTCTGCGCCTTCAATATCTAGCTTTAGGAAATCAATCTTTTCATGCAGCCAAGACTTTAGCCGCACCGCTGATACGGACACCGAACCGCCGGTGTCGGTGGAGGTGGCAATGTGCCCGGAAGCCCCACGTTCGGCGGTAAATGAAAGCGAGGTATCACTGTTCCACAGAGCGGCGTTTACAAGTTGCACATTCGGGAGATGAAATGAGTCAATGTTCTGCCTTAGCAGTTCAAAAATCCACGGATCCGCTTCAAAGGCAATAACGTGGCTTTGAGGATAGATCCGCTTAAAGAAAAGGGTCGCCAACCCAATATTGGCCCCGCCATCGATGATGAGCGGGCGAGGCGTGGCAGATGGAAATGCGTAACATCTGTCGAGGAATATCTCTTTGTATACTCCTAGAAAAGAATCGGCGTCAGCGACCTGCATCGGCCGTCCAGCGAAGGTAATCTGCAACGGGCGATACTTACGACGATAATTCAGTTTGATCTTATCCACAAAATTGAGATCCCGTCCATGAATCAAGAGACGGCCCATTCTCGCCAACCGGAGACTTTTTAGTTTGGTAAATGCTCGCGCAGCTGCGCTTCGCTCCTTAGGAAGATGTGATGGGTTAGTTTCCAGATAACGCACGAGTTTAATCGCCGCCTATTCCCCACGTAACAATGAGCGATCCTTTTCGAGTGCGACGGCTCCATCGTGAACCCGTCGATCATTCATCGCAGCCCGGTTAAGGTCATGCCAAACATGCGATGCCCGGAACGGGTAGTACCAGTAGTTTGTAAAGAGGCCGCCAATCAGAGATGAAAGAGGTACACCCGCGACGCCAATCATGGGACAGAGAAAGATCGTTCCGATTACAGCCAGTACACCTTGAATCAAGGTCGCCAGCGCAAACGGGTTTGAACCCGAAGCGAGAACGAAATGACCTGGCACGACCGCAAGTCCGGCGATGAGGAAGTTGATCGTAAGAAATAGGAGAACATCCTTTCCAACATATTGTCCGGGGCCCACCCACAGCTTAACTAGAAAAGGGGACCCAAAGTAGAGAAAGAGGCTAGTCGCAAAATAAAGTAGAGTCCCAATTCGAATGGTTCGATTCATACGAAGTCTCGCGGCACTCACGTCACCGGCTGCGATCTGTTGCGTAAAGAGAGGACTTTGAGTAACTGTTATCTGCTGGACGGCGGCCCCGAGAGTCTGGCTGATCCGCGCGGCTAAATAATACGGCGCCACTGCTGCGGGCCCGAGAATTGATCCTAGCAAGGGCACTTGGATAGTGTTGATTAAGTAGACGCCGGAGCTTACAAACCCGAAAGGCAACGCGATTCTCCAAAGACGGCTAATCAAGGGCCTTGAGGCTGACGCCTTAAAGTCCATCTCCCTGCCTGCGAAGCGGGACAGAGCCAAGTGCATGGCAACGAATTGGATCAACGAAGCGCCAAGCACCACAAGCGACATACCGAGTAGGCCAGGGGCTATCAACAGAGCGATTGCCGACGCAATATTCCAAAGCAAGGCATAGCTGCCTGAGATGAAGCGCCCCAAAAACATGAAGCCTATTCCGTCTAGAAACGATTGGCTTAATCGCATCTGTAGGTTCAACAGGATCGAAGCGCCAAGGGCGTACCAGATCAACGCCGTTTCGGGCGTGCGGGTCTCGATCAATTTCGTATGGGGCAGCACAGCGTGGTAAAGCAGGATTAAGGCAATCCCCGCGATGGCGGTAACGCCCCAGAAAATTACGCGACTTGACGCATAGAGTTCGCTAACGCCAAGCCAGCCGGGCTGCGTCTCAATCAGGTCGGACGCTCGAACGGCCGAGCTTGTCTTGGAGAGTCGCAATGAATACGCGGCCTGCCTGCTGATCGCCGAACTGAAACCGAAGTCGGCTAACCCTAACATCGTCAGAAATCCTTGAAGCGAAAACCATAGCCCAGCGTCAGAGCGCCCCAGCAGTCTTAGAATGAACGGAATCGCGACAGCTGCGCCAAAGATGGTGCAGCCCTGCTGGTACCACCCGGCGAGGACGGCGGCACGGGCAGGATGTGATTGGCTCCAGTTGAGGACCTGACGATAAAAATGCATGCCTCGTCAGGAGAGTCTGAAGGTGTGATCGAATTGTGCAAGAGCGATACCGATCACTTGGTCCATGTTGTAATAGCGACAAGTCGCCAAGCCGGCGACTATAGCGGATTATCCGTAAATCTACAAGCCTATCATGTCTTGTTCGATCCTATTGCATTTGCAATTTAAGCGACAGCGGATAATTCACACAAGATCGTGAGTGCTTTCGAGAAGGCCCAAGTATATTTCCGCGCGAGTGCCGCGCTCGGGAGTCTTAATCTTAAGGGTTTGCCGTTCTTGCCGAAGAGGCTGTTCAACGTGCCTCTTTATAACCGCGGGGCTTACAACGAGTTTGTGACATGGATTTATCTACTCCGATTGAACTCGGCTCGCTGGATCGTGGATGTGGGCGCAAATCACGGTGACTTCGCCGAGGCCGCAGCTGCCTATTTTCCTGAGGCGAATATTCTGCTCGTTGAGCCACTTCCTCAATTGCATGAGGAACTTCAACGCCGCTGCGCTCAACACGGTGGGAAATGGTTGCTGGAAAAGGTCGCCGTTGGAGCCGAAGAGGATGTCCTGCCATTGCACGTGGCTGCGGACCAAGACGCTATCGGAAGCTTGGCCGGATTTAGTCCTGAATATCAAAGACTAAATCCGCAATCAGGAATCACACAGATATCCTGCAAGGTGCGTCAATTGGATGCTGTTGCCATAGAGCGAGAAATTTCGTGCATCGATTTGTTAAAGATTGATGTAGAAGGGTTCGAGTTTGAGGTCATCAAGGGGGCTGTCCGTGCGCTAGAGTTTACGCGCGCCCTGATTATCGAAGTCTCACTAGTCCGTCGCCCAACGGACGTCACTAATCCTTTGGTCGCAATCCTTGATCTGGTGACCACACATGGCTTTCAAGTCGTCAGCGTCGTTCCGTCTTTTTTTGATCCGTCTTCTCCTTGGAAGCCTGTCGAGTTCAACATTCTAGCTAGGAAATCTGAGGCTGCCTGCATGTCGCGTCAGGAGAGTTTGACGATATGATCGAATTCTGCAAGAGCCATACCGATCACTTGATCCATGTTGTAGTAACGGTAAGTGGCGAGGCGACCGACGAACGTGACGTTTTTCTCCAGCGCTGCGCGCTCGGCGTATTTTGAATAGAGCGCCTTCGCATCGGGTGCCGGAATCGGATAGTAGGGCTCGCGGCCCGGACCGAACTCCTGCGGATACTCTCGAACGATCGTGGTCCTGGGAAGCTTCTGGCCGGTGGCGTGTTTGATTTCGACGATGCGGGTGAAGTCGTGATCGTTGGGGTAATTCACTTGCATGGCCGGCTGGAAATATTCCTGCGACAAGGTTTCCGGCTCGAAGCGTAATGATCGATATGGCAACGGACCAAAGCAGTGATCGAAATATTCATCGATCGGGCCGGTGTAGATGAGATGTTTATATCGAACTTGTTCGCGCGCATCGCGAAAGTCGGTGTTGAGCCGCATTTCGATTTTTGGATCGGAGAGCATTTTCTCGAACATTGGCGTGTAACCATCCTTCGGTAGCGCCTGAAACCTTTCTGACAAATAACGGTCGTCGCGGTTGGTGCGGATCGGGATTCGCCCGCAGACGCTTGGATCGAGATCCTTGGCGTCGCGCTGCCATTGTTTGCGCGTGTAATTCTTGAAGAACATCTCGTACAACTTCCATCCGACCTGCGAGACGATTACTTCCTCGGAATTCTTCGGGCTGTCGATCTTAACGCGCCACTCCGCGAGTTGCGCTTCCATTTCTTCGCTGGTCGATGGCCGGCCGATCAGTTGCTCGAACGTGTTGAGATTGATCGGGAAATACCAGAAGTGGCCATCAGTCCAAGACAAAATCTTGTACTCCACTTCGCGCCAGTCGGTGAACTGGCTCAGATAATCGACGATGCGCTGCGAATTGGTGCGGAAATAATGAGGACCGTAATCGTGAACGAGGATACCCGCCGCATCGTAATGATCGTAGGCGTTGCCCCCGATGTGATGGCGCTTCTCGACAATCAGGCAACTCTTGCCGAGCTGGCTGGCGATGCGCTCGGCAAGCACGGCGCCGGCGAAGCCCGCGCCTACGATCAAGAAATCAAACTTTTCCACGAAACTAATGAAGTTCGGCCTGCAAAATAGCAGACCCCACGCTATCGCCGAATTGCGAGGGTGAGATTAGTGGGATGACGGCGAGCAATCGCGCGATGCTCCGGAGAGTTTGTTTCTTTAGGCTCATCGCGTTCGTTTGATGATCAGCTTCTTCGCAACCGCTGTCTCACTGGAGCGGTGGCCGGGGATAATCTAATGAGCTTTTCTCGGCGGCTCCGATACTTACGTGTCCTGCGGGGCGGGCTCGTCCAAAGAAATCGTCGTTGACGCCGGGTAGTACTTGCCCTGCGCCCAGTGCCGGGCTGCCTTCCAGGAGGCGGAAATCGCCCATTGTTGGCATGGCGAAGCGCGGGTCGCCTTCGCGCGAGTGCGTATCCTGATTGCTCACGCGTTGCCACTCCGCGACGGAGAAGGCTGTCGCTCCGGCCCAACCATTTTTAGCAACAATCGCTCCAACCGCGAGGAGAAGGTTATGGTCGGATGAATTTCCGGACGTATCCGGGTCGATGCCATTTTTGCGCAAGATCAGCTGAGGGCCTTTATTATAGACACTGATGTTGTTCAGCACCCGGCAATCATGAGTGGAGATGCGACCACCGGCCACCTGTCGCAAAGGTCCTTCGACAGTTATGCCGCCGCCTTCGTTGAGGTAACAGGTGTTGTTGTACACGCGTGATCCGGGCGCTGACGAAATAAAAATTCCGAGACCTCCTCCGCCTTGATAAATGAGCGTCGATTGTGTCCTGTCATTGAGTTTCCGCCCGAGGAAAAGGTTATGCTGGCCCCGCTTCTCCGCTTCTGGATCGGGTATCAGGTAATCGGCCGCGAGTGAGTTGCGGTTGGCTGTGCAAATATTGTTCAGTACCAGGTTGCCGGCGGAAATTTCGACCATGATCCCCGCGCCCTCATTATCGTGGCAGAAATTTCGTTCTATCCGATTGTCATCGCAACTCCCATCTAACCAGAGACCGGGCCCGATGTTGTAGGCAAACTCGTTTCCAATGATGCGCCCCTTATTGAATTTTGGAATTAGCTTTGCTCCGCCGCAGTGCCAGCTCGGGTCATATCTATCGATATTGTTGTAAATGACGCGACATGCCTC
>DATMPQ010000038.1:0-13354 GCA_035567015.1 Chthoniobacterales bacterium
CTCTAACCAAGAGAGGCCAGGTCGTGTTCGACCTGGCCTTTTTTGTTCCTTGCTCCCGAGCAGGCTTAGCCTTCCCATTTCCTTGAGTTCTAATTAAGATGCGCGGATGCAATTGAACGGCCAAGCCTTGACGCTGCCCGAGATCGCCGCCGTTGCGCTCGGGGATGCGGCCGTTGAAGTTTCACCATCCGCGCGCCCGCGCTTGCTGGCGTCACGAAAGGTCATCGAAGACATCATCGCAGGCGACACCGTCGTTTATGGCGTGACGACCGGATTCGGGAAGTTATCGGATGTGCGCGTTCCGCATGGCGAATTGCGCGAGCTTCAGCTCAACCTCGTCCGCAGTCACGCGTGTGGAATCGGCCTTCCGCTTTCGGAAGCGGAAGTGCGCGCGATGATGTTGCTCCGCGCGAATGTGCTCGCCCTGGGATTGAGCGGAATCCGTCCTGGAATTATCGAGATGCTCTGCGAAATGCTCAACCGCCGACTCTATCCGGTTGTTCCAGAAAAAGGATCGGTCGGCGCCAGTGGCGATCTCTCCCCCCTCGCTCATCTCGCTTTGAGCTTGATCGGCGAAGGCGAGGCGTTTTTTCGAGGTGAACGAATGGAAAGCCGCGAAGCATTGCGTCGTGCCGGGCTTGAGCCTCAGCATCTCGAAGCAAAAGAGGGACTCGCTCTGCTCAATGGCACGCAGGCCATGCACGCTGTTGGTGGGCTCGCCATTCTTCGCGCCAAGCGGCTCAGTCGCGTGGCCGATGTTTCCGGCGCGATGAGCCTCGAGGCGCTCAAGGGCACTCCTGCCGCCTTCGATCTGCGCTTGCAAGACGCAAGGCCGCACCCCGGTCAGAAAGCGGTTGCCAAACATCTTTTGTCGCTCTTGGAAGGGAGCGAAATTCGACAGTCGCATCTCAAAAACGATCCGCGCATCCAGGACGCTTACAGTCTCCGTTGCATGCCTCAGGTGCACGGCGCGGTCCGCGGTGCCCTCTCGCATTGCGAAGGTATCCTGATCGTCGAATCGGGTTCGGCCACCGATAATCCGCTCGTCTTTGTTGAGAATGGCGACGTGATTTCAGGCGGCAATTTTCATGGTGCGCCGCTCGCGCTTGCATTTGATTATGCCGCCATCGCGGTCACGGACCTTATGAGCATCAGTGAGCGCCGAATCGAGCGCTTGGTTAATCCGGACCTGAACGAAGGACTGCCCGCATTTCTCGCCCGGCAGCCTGGTATGCAATCGGGTTTCATGATCGCGCATGTCGCCGCGGTTGCCCTGCTCAACGAAGCGAAAGTGCTCGCCCATCCGGCGAGCATCGACAATGTGCCCACCTCCGGCGGGAAAGAAGACCACGTCTCCATGGGCATGACCAGCGCCTTGAAACTCCGGGCAATTGTCGATCTTGCGGAAAATTTGCTGGCCATCGAGCTGCTGGCCGGGGCTGAAGCGTTGGAGCATCGGCGTCCATTGAAGGCAGGTGCGGGCGTGGAACGCGCGTTCGCCGCTCTCAGGAACATGGCGCCGCCTCTTACGCAAGATCGTTCGCTTTCTGGCGACATCGCACGCGTCGCTGCGGCAATTCGCCGGGGGGAATTCGATAGCGGTTTCGAAAAGCTATGAGCGGAAGACGAAACATCCGCGCGCCGCGCGGCAATCAACGCACCTGCAAAGGTTGGCATCAGGAAGCGGCCATGCGCATGCTGATGAACAATCTCGATCCGGATGTCGCCGAAGATCCCGATCGGCTTGTCGTTTACGGCGGAACGGGTCGAGCGGCGAGAAGTTGGGAAGCTTTCGATGCGATCGTGCGTTCTTTGCGTGACCTCGAAAATGACGAAACGCTGCTCGTCCAATCAGGCAAGCCGGTCGGCAAGTTTCGCACCCACGATGAAGCGCCGCGCGTTTTGATCGCGAATTCAAATCTCGTTGGACATTGGTCGAACTACTCTGAATTCAATCGCCTCGAGCGCATGGGCCTGACCATGTACGGACAAATGACTGCTGGCTCCTGGATTTACATCGGTAGCCAGGGAATTGTGCAAGGAACGTTCGAGACTTTTGCTGCGGCTGGCCGCAAGCATTTCGGCGGATCGCTCGAAGGGAAATTCGTTGTCACCGGCGGGCTTGGCGGAATGGGTGGCGCGCAACCGCTCGCCGCCACCATGAACGGCGCAGTTTTTCTCGGAGTGGATGTCGATCCAGCGCGGATCGAGAAAAGATTGAAGAACGGTTACTGCGACAAGATCGCTTGGTCGCTCGATGAAGCGCTCAAGTTGATCGACCGCGCGCGCAAATATGGGCAATCGATTTCTGTCGGCCTCGTGGGCAACTGCGCAGATATCCTGCCCGAAATCGTCAGGCGCGGTGTTGTTCCGGATGTTTTGACCGACCAAACGAGCGCGCATGACGCTTTGAACGGCTACGTACCGCACGGCATGTCGCTTGAAGAGGCGCTCGCTTTGCGCGCGAAAAATCCGGACGAATACATCGACAAGGCGATGCATTCCATGGCGGTGCATGTCGATGCCATGCTCGCGCTGCAAAAAAAAGGCGCGATCACTTTTGATTATGGAAACAACATTCGCGCACAGGGGAAGAAAGCCGGCGTGGAGAACGCGTTCGATATTCCCGGCTTTGTTCCCGAATACATCCGCCCGCTCTTTTGCGAAGGACGCGGTCCATTTCGCTGGGTCGTACTTAGCGGTGACGCCGAAGATATCGCGCGCACCGATCGGCTCGCGCTCGAATTATTTCCAAAAAACAAGACTCTCTCGCGCTGGATGAAGCTCGCGCAGGAGCGAATTCAATTTCAAGGTTTGCCGGCGCGAATTTGCTGGCTCGGCTACGGCGAGCGCGCCGAGTTTGGCGTGGCCATGAATGAACTGGTCAAGCGCGGTGAAATCAAAGCGCCCATTGTGATTGGACGCGATCATCTCGATGCGGGCTCGGTGGCGTCACCCAATCGTGAGACCGAAGGAATGCTCGACGGCAGCGATGCGATCGCCGATTGGGCTTTGCTCAACGCGCTGGTCAACACGGCCGCTGGCGCATCATGGATTTCAATTCATAACGGCGGCGGCGTGGGCATCGGTTACTCGCAACACGCCGGAATGGTCGTCGTCGCCGACGGCAGCGATAATTCCAAGCAGCGCCTCGAGCGCGTGTTGACGAGCGACCCGGGAATGGGTGTGCTTCGTCACGCGGATGCTGGCTATTCGAAAGCAATCGAATTCGCTGC
Organism: Chthoniobacterales bacterium; assembly: GCA_035567015.1. GTDB lineage: Bacteria > Verrucomicrobiota > Verrucomicrobiia > Chthoniobacterales > UBA10450 > AV133. The sequence goes on from DATMPQ010000038.1 coordinate 3,237, forward strand.
CGCACACAAGATCGACATCCCGACGCCGCCGCGGGCGCGGGGTTGATTATGCAAAAGCTGATCGAATGCGTGCCTAATTTCTCTGAGGGCCGCGATCCAAACATCATTCGACAAATCACCGCGGCAATTGAATCGGTCGATGGAGTTTCCCTACTGGACGTCGATCCTGGCGCGAGCACCAATCGGACGGTCGTGACGTTCGTGGGAAGCCCTGAAGCTGCGGTGGAAGCCGCATTTCGCGGAATTCAAAAAGCAGCGGAACTGATTGACATGCGCAAACACAAGGGTGCGCACCCCCGTATGGGCGCGACCGATGTTTGCCCGTTTGTTCCTGTAAGCAATGTGAGTTGGGAAGAAGCAATTGCTTGTGCAAAACAGCTGGGAAAGCGCGTTGCCGAAGAATTAAATATCCCCGTCTATCTCTACGAAAAGGCAGCGGGCGATCCATCCCGCTCGAACCTTTCCCTAATACGGGCCGGAGAATACGAAGCCTTTTTCGAGAAGATCAAAGAACCCGGGTGGAAGCCGGATTTCGGCCCATCCGTGTTCAATGAGAAGTCAGGCGCAACCGCGATTGGCGCGCGCAACTTCCTAGTCGCTTACAACGTGAACCTGAACACGAAGGCAGTACGAAGGGCAAATTCGGTCGCTTTTGATGTAAGAGAAAATGGCCGGATCAAAACGGAGGACGGCACGCCCGACGGAAAGCCTCTGCTCGATGCGAACGGCGAACCTGTTCGCATTCCCGGAATGCTGAAGCATGTGAAGGCCATCGGCTGGTACGTGGAGGAATATGGGATCGCGCAGGTTTCCATGAACCTGACGAACATCGACGAAACGCCATTACACGCGGCGTTTGATGCCTGTAACCAAGCGGCAAATAAGCGCGGCCTGCGCGTAACCGGCTCGGAAATCGTGGGCATGGTTCCGAAAAAATGTTTGGTTGATGCTGGAAGATATTTTCTCCGCAAACAAAAATGGTCGGAAGGCGCTTCGGAGGAAGAGCTCATTGACATAGCGATCCGTTCAATGGGATTGAGTGGGCTGAAACCTTTCGATCCGAGAGAGAAGATTATCGAATTTAAGATGGAATCGGCCGCTTCTAAAAAATCACTCCTGAAAATGGACTTGCGCCAGTTCTGTAATGAGACGCTGAGCGATTCGCCGGCCCCCGGCGGCGGTTCTGTGGCCGCGTTGATGGGCGCATTAGGCGCGTCACTAGGCGGAATGGTGGCCAACCTCTCCGCCGGCAAACGTGGCTGGGACGATAAGCTCAAATATTTCAGCGATTGGGCGGTTAAGGCCCAGCAACTGAAGGATGAACTGCTGTTTCTGGTCGATGAAGACACCGCGGCATTCAAGAAGGTGATAGATGCGTTTGCCTTACCCAAGGAATCGGCAGAAGAAAAAGCAGCGCGCTCAGCAGCAATCGAGTCAGCAACGAAAGATGCGGCTGAGGTTCCGCTTAAGGTAATGGAGACTGCGATGAAGTCGTACCAACTGCTTTCCGAAATGGCGGAGAAGGGGAATCCAAATTCCATTTCGGACGTAGGTGTCGGCGCTCTCGCGACTCGAGCGTGCGTTGAAGGCGCGGCGTTGAACGTGCGGATTAATCTCGGCCAATTGAAGGACGAAAAATTCAAGTCGTCGCTCGTCGCAAAAGTCCGGAAAATTAGCGCGGCTTCAGACGCGCAGCTCAAAAAAATTAACGAAGTTGTAGAGAGCAAGCTTGGGTAGGGGCGCAACCGCCCAGAGCGCCGTCCGCTCGTTGCGAAAAGTTTGCGACCGTCACAGACCGCCACTACAGGAGAAGCGATTCATGAGATCCCTCGCCGTGCTTCACGCATCGCACTTGGTCACGCTGGCGGGGCCGAAGTGTCCGCGCGTCGGGGGCGAAATGTCCGATCTCGGGGTGATCAGCGATGGCGGGATGCTGATTCGCGATGGCAAGATAGATATCCTCGGTCCTAGCGATGAGATCGAGAAGAATGCGCGCGATTCAGAGATTCTCGATGTGCGCGGGCGAGTTGTGCTGCCGGGATTTATCGATGCGCACACCCATCTCGTTTTCGCGGGAAATCGGCTGGACGACTTTGAGCGGCGCGCGCGGGGCGAAACTTATGAACAAATCGCCAGGGCTGGCGGCGGCATTTGGTCCACTGTCACGAAGACGCGCGCCGCGAACGACGCCGATCTTTTCACGCGGGCGCAGAAACACGCGGCCTGGTTTTTGAAATGCGGCACGACAACGGCCGAGGCGAAGTCGGGTTACGGACTAACTGTCGAGGACGAACTAAAGATTTTGCGCGTGACGAGGAGGCTCAATCAAGAAATGCCTCTCGAAGTTGTGCCCACGTTTCTTGGCGCGCACGCGATTCCCCCCGAAGATCGACAGTCGCCCGAGCGATATGTCGATCTTGTGATCAATGAAATGCTGCCGCGCGTCGCGAAAGAGAATCTCGCAGAGTTCTGCGATGTTTTTTGTGAGCGCGGTTATTTCGACCTCGAGCAATCGCGAGAAACTTTGGTCGCGGCGAGAAAGCTCGGGCTGAAACTGCGCATACATGCCGATCAACTCACCAACTCGGATGGTGCAAAGTTAGCGGCAGAATTGAAGGTGACCACGGCGGATCATTTGGAAAAAACCGAAGGGCAGGGGATTGCTGCCATGAAATCAGCGGGTGTGCAGCCAGTTCTGTTGCCCGGTTCCGTTTACGTGCTCGGATCGACAGGTTATCCCCGGGCGCGAGAGATGATCGATCGCGGACTCGCTGTCGTCATCGCAACCGATTTCAATCCGGGTTCGTCGCCGACTGTTTCGATGCCGATGATCTTGTCGCTAGCATGCACGCAAATGAAAATGTCGCCGGCGGAAGCGATCGTCGCATCGACAATCAATGCCGCTTACAGTCTCGGCCGCGGCAACAAAATTGGTTCGCTTGAAATCGGCAAGCTGGCCAACTTCGCGATCTTTGATTGCGAAGATTATCGCGAACTCGCGTATTGGTTTGGCTTTCCCCAGACCAATTCCGTTTACGTGCGTGGGGAGCGCGTCGCTTTTTCTTGATTTTCCTGTAGGGGACGACGTTTTCGTGCCTTGGGAAGCCAATGCCTTCGCCTACGGCGGACGAAAATTAATGCGACGCTCGTAGAGCGCCGCTACAGTACGCTTCTTCATGAAAGTTGAAGTTGAAACACAGCCGGATTCGATCTCGACGTTACAGATCGAATTGCCGGGGGAAGAGGTTTCGAAGGAATGGGACGCGATCGCAAATAACTTCGCGCGATTTGCCAGGATTCCCGGTTACCGGCCGGGCAAAGCGCCGCGCCGCGTAATCGAAGCGAAGTTTCGGAAGGAAATTCAGGAAGAGCTGACGAAAAAGCTCGTCTCGAAAAGTTATCACGACGCGATTGCGGAGAAGCGGTTGCGTGTCGTTTCGTTGACCAACCTGGAAGAGGTCCAATTCGGCGAGGACAAGTCGATGCGCTTTCGCGCGACGGTTGTCACCGCGCCGGAGTTCGAGTTGCCGGAATATAAAAACATTCGCGTCCAATTGCCGGAGACGAAAGTAACGGAATCGGAAATAGACGCGACCCTCGAGCGTCTGCGCGATCAGGCGGCGGACTTTGTCGATGTGCCAGAGCGCGGATTGCAAATGGAAGATTTTGCGGTGATCGATTTCGAAGGTTCGATCGAGGGTAAGCCGGTCGGTGAAATCGCGCCGCAAGCGAGCAAGAACTTGCACGGCGGCAAGAAATTCTGGTTGCGTCTCGCGCCCGATAATTTTCTTCCAAAATTCTGCGAGCAAATCGTGGGACAGAAACCGGGTGAAAGCCGCACGGTGACCGTCGATTTTGCCGCTGATTTTCCGGTGAAAGAATTAGCCGGCAAGAAGGCGAGCTACGCCGTGACCGTGCGCGAGATCAAGCAAAAGGTCCTCGCTGCAATGGACGACGATCTGGCCGCTAAATTGATGCCTGGGAAAACGCTGGCCGATCTTCGCCGCATGATCGGGCACGATCTCGAGCACGAGAAAGAGCATGAGGTCGAGCGCGCAAAGGAATCGCAAATCATGAAATATTTGCACGAGCGGACCCAATTCGATCTGCCGTCGAGTTTATTGAAAAATGAAACAAGGCGCGCGCTAGGCGAATTGGTGCAACGAAATCGCGCCCGCGGCGTTCCAGATGAGATGCTTAAGGAGAAAGAGCAAGAGCTAATTCAGGGCGCCGCCGGTCTGGCCGCGCCTCGGCTGAAGACGAATTTCATCCTCCATCGAATCGCGGAGCAGGAAAAAATCGAAGTCGCGCGGGAAGATGTCGATCGACGGATCCGGGAGGAGGCGGCGCGCTACAATGTTTCGGTGGAGAAAATGCGCAAGGAACTGGAGCAACACGATGGCTTGAATACCCTGACGGAGCAGATTCTGCTCGGTAAGACTCTTGATTTCCTGAAAGCGAATGTTACCATCGAACCGGCTGTAGAACCGGCCGTTGGGGAAGAAAAATCATGAGGGAATTGAAGGAAAATCTATCGCAGTCCGTGCTCATTCCGATGGTGGTCGAGCAGACCGGCCGGGGGGAGCGCAGCTACGACATTTACTCACGACTGCTCAAGGACCGCATCGTTTTTATCGGCACGGCGCTGGACGATCACATCGCGAATTTGGTCATCGCCCAGTTGCTCTTTTTGCAGATGGAGGACTCGAAGAAAGACATCAATATTTATATCAACAGCCCGGGTGGCTCAGTCACGGCAGGTCTGGCGGTTTATGACACGATGCAGTTTCTGACTTGCGACGTGACCACTTACTGTATCGGAATGGCGGCCAGCATGGCGGCGGTTTTGCTTTGCGCGGGAACAAAAGGCAAACGGTTCGCGTTACCGAACTCGGACATCATGATCCATCAGGTATCCGGCGGCGCCCAGGGCGCGGCGAGCGACGTCGAACGGCAGGTGGATTACATGTTCAAGCTCAAGAAGCGCTTGATCAGAATCATCGCCCAACACACGGGCAAAGCTGAGGACCAGGTGCGGTTGGATTCCGACCGGGACTACTACATGTCGGCGGCCGAGGCCAAGGCTTATGGGCTGGTGGACGAAGTCATCAAATCCCGCAAGGACGTGACATCGCTCGATGGGGCAAAGCCCCCGGCGGGGGGCGCTGAGGCCTCTTCATCGCGCAAGGTCGAGGAATAAAAGCTGCTCTTTTAAAGCCGCCGAATATGGCCCGCGCTTCCAATCTCACCATGTGCTCCTTTTGTGGCAAAAGCCACGCCGAGGTGCGCAAGTTAATTGCCGGTCCGGGTGTCTATATTTGCGACAGTTGCATCAACGTCTGCAAAAGCATCCTCGACAAGGAGCTCAATGAAGATGCGCGTCGCCAGTCTTCAAACATCCGCGTGCCCAAACCGGCGGATATCCGCCGGTCGCTCGATCAATACGTGATCGGCCAGGAGGTTGCCAAGAAGACGCTCTCGGTCGCGGTCCACAACCATTTCAAGCGCGTTTTGCAGACTTCGACGCCGGCCGATTCGTCTTCCGCCTTTCAGCCCGATCCGTTCGCCGACGTTGAAATTGAGAAAAGCAATATTCTCCTCATCGGGCCTACTGGTTCGGGTAAAACATTACTGGCCAAGACGCTCGCCAAGATTCTTGATGTGCCATTTTGTATCGCCGATGCGACCACCCTCACCGAAGCCGGCTATGTGGGCGAAGATGTTGAAAATATCATCCTGCGTTTGTTGCAGAATGCGGATTACGACGTCAAGCGGGCCGAGATCGGCATCGTTTACATCGACGAAATCGACAAGATCGGTCGCAAGACCGACAACGTGAGCATCACGCGTGACGTTTCCGGCGAAGGCGTTCAGCAAGCGCTTTTGAAAATTCTCGAAGGCAGCACCTGCAATGTTCCGCCGCAAGGTGGCCGGAAACATCCGCACCAGGAATATATCCAGGTCAACACGGAGAAGATTCTCTTCATTTGTGGCGGCGCCTTTATCGGGCTGGATAAGATTGTGCAGAAACGCATTGGCCAAAAAGTGATGGGCTTTGGCAGCCCGACGCTTGAAGTCGAGGAAGCGTTGCGGAAGCAGGCCATCCGGCACGTTGAACCTGAGGACCTGCTCGCTTTCGGAATGATTCCGGAATTCATTGGCCGTTTGCCGGTCGTGAGCTCGCTCGACGCGCTGACCGAAGAAGAAATGGTGGCGATCTTGACCGAGACCAAGAACGCGATGGTGAAGCAGTACACGAAGCTCTTCTCGATGGAAGGTGTGCGGCTGACGGTGACAAAGGATGCGCTGCGAGCTCTGGCAGCGCAGGCGGTCACCAAAGGCACCGGCGCCCGCGCCTTGCGCGCGATGCTCGAGCGCACCATGCTCGACATCATGTACGACGTCCCCAGTCGCGAAGATATCGCCGAGGTCACGATCAATCGCGCCGTGGTCGAAGGCAAAAAACTTCCCCTCGTTCGCAAAAAACAGGACAAAGACGCGGCGTAATCAGGCGGAACGTTCAACTTTTAGCGTTGAACGTTCGATTATTGTCGATTCAACTTCTGAGTTTGAAGTTGAACGTTGAGCGTTGGACGTTTGCTTGTCGATCTTTCATGCGCACGGCGGTTCTCAACACAGGCACAGAGCTCTTGCTGGGCGACGTTCAAGACGGGCACTTGAGTTTCATCGCGCACGAAATCTTCTCGCTTCGATTGCGCATTGGCGAACAGCGGACCGTTCCGGATGGCGAGGCAATTCGAGATGCGCTCGCCGAATTATTTTCGCGCGCGGAAATCTTGTTTGTGACCGGCGGACTCGGACCAACCACCGATGATATTACGCGTGATATTGTTGCCGATTTGCTTGGCCTGGAGTTGCGGCAAAACGCGGAGCTGTTGGCTTCTCTTCAGCGCAGATTGAAAGCGCGCGGTTTCAAATGGACTGCGCGCATTGCGCGTCAGGCCGAGGTTCCCGCGGGCGCGCAAATTCTTCCAAACGAGAGCGGAAGCGCGGCCGGCCTTTATTTTCGCGCCGACATTAATCCGCGCATTCGTTCGCCGCATCTTTTTCTGCTGCCCGGACCGCCCCGTGAGCTTCAGCCGATGTTTCGCGAGTTCGTTATTCCGATCTTGCGCTCAATTGTGCAAGTTCCACTGTCGATCGAGCGGCGGCTCTACAAAATTGCCGGCGTCGGTGAATCGATTGTCGAGGAGACGATCGGAGAAAAGGTTCTGGCGATTCCCGGAATCGAACTCGGTTACTGTGCGCGACCGGGAGAAGTCGATGTCCGAATTCTGGGCGAACCGGATGCGGTCGAGCGCGCCGATACAATCGTTCGCAGCGAGCTGGGATTGTCCATTTTTTCCACAAGCGACGAAACTCTCGATGAGGTGCTAGTGAAGCTGCTCACGGAGCGAAACGAAACGCTGGCCATCGCGGAATCCTGCACCGGCGGGTTGCTCGCCAATCGGATTACAAACGTGCCAGGCGCCTCCAAAGTTTTCGTGGCTGGCTACGTCGTGTACGCAAACGAGGCCAAGATCAATATGCTCGGCGTCGATAAGGATTTGATCGAAAAACACGGCGCAGTAAGCGAGCCGGTGGCACGCGCAATGACCGAGGGCGCCCGGGCGCGCGCAAGGTCGACATGTTCGCTTGCCACTACCGGGATCGCTGGTCCAACCGGCGGCTCTGAGGAGAAGCCGGCCGGCACGGTTTACGTCGCGCTCGCTTTCGCGGACCAGGAGACAATCGTGAAGAGATTTTTTTTCCCGAGCGATCGCGAAACATTTAAACAGCTCACCGCGCAAGCCGCTTTTGAAATGCTGCGCAGAAGGCTGATCGGATGCGGGGTAGGGGCGATTGACCTCAATCGCCCGGCGGTTCGGTGAGCCGCCCCCACCATCAATAATCGCCGACGTCGACCGGGGTGCCGACTTTCACGTGGTCGTAGAATAATTTCGCGCCGTCCGACGGCATTCGGATGCAGCCGTGCGAAGCTGGGTAACCCGGCAAAATTCCGATGTGCATGCCCACGCCGTCCTCGGTCAGGCGCATAAACCATTTCATGGCTGCGCCGGCGAAATGGGTCCCACTGGGCGCGGCATCGATTCGCGCGCTGACGCCCGCGCGCACGATGCGGCCGGAGCTATCTACGAAATCGCCGTAAAGGCTGGAGTGATGATTGGGATCTTTCTCGAGCACCTGCAAATGTCCAGTGGGCGAAGTGTGCCCGCGCTTGCCGGAGGAAATTGGACTCTCGATTACGATTTGCTCGCCGGTCATGAGATAGGCGCGCTGTTTCGGAAGCGAGACGACGACGTGGACGGCATCAGGCGTAACTTGTTTCAGTAATGATTGGTTGATCTTGACCGGCTCTTGCTTGCGGATGAGATCGGAAGCTTTGCGCATGGGTTGCGCGGCAGGGGGCGAAGGGGTTGAACGCTCCGCGCCCACGAGAACCGCCGTCATAAACAGGGCCACTGAGCAGAGAGATATCGAAAGTCTTACCGCCATAAAATTATCGTCGAGTGTAACTGTTTACGCGATGAATCCAACCTGATAACCACCGCGCCTCGTTCCGTTCGGCAGGAGCGTTTTGCACGCGACGAGTCAAAATGGCTCGCGCAGAGTGCGAGAACTCTTCGGCGGCGGCCCCGCCTCTGTCGGATTGGGTCATGCCTTCGAGCACTTGAAGCAAACCCCAACCTTGACCGCGATACCGTTCCGTGTGCAAGACACCTTCGCCTTTGAAGTTCACATAATCGACGAGCGCGTAACACCCCTGCGGCGTGCTGGCGACACGGTCGAATTGTTGTCGCACATTTTCGCGATCTGCCAGTCCTGCTTCGTCGAGCATTTTCGGCAAAGCAGTCTCGAGCCGGTTGACCATGAACTCCGCCTGAAGATCGACCGTATCGGCGAGAAATTGCCGCAGTTGTTTCATCTCGGTCGTTTGCCGGGCCTGAAAAAATTCGGCGCGTGAATTCCACGGGCAGGGAAGTTCACCGGCGCCCAGGAGCAAATTCGGCAATTTGGCGCCTCGACTCGACACGAAACTGATAAGTTTGGGAAAACTTTCTTCGAACGGGCCACGTTTACCCTGCGGATACCAAATGAAATGGCCGATGCCAAGCGAGGCGAAATCCTCGCCCTCGTTCCACGCGGTCAGACCTGCGACTGTTCCGTTGCATTCGTTTTGCCAGATCTTTTTTCCGATCCGCAGCGCTTCTGCGTGCGACAGGGCGACGACAGCAAGAGCTTGCGCCGGGACGGTAGCCACGGCACATACGAAGGCAAGAGAGGCGAGACAGTGAAGGCGGCCTTCCTGTTTCCTTGACGGGTGCGGTTTATCCATTAGCGTGGCACTTCCCGCGGCGCTCGAATTGAAAGACCGCACGGGAAAATCCCATTCTTATGAAACGTTTTATGATCATTGCGGCCACGCTCTCCGTTGCTATCACTGCTCCCGGAGAGAACAAACCATCACAGCTTAAAGATTTAAAAGACAAAGTCAGCTACAGCATTGGGCTCGACCTCGGGTTCAATTTCAAAAAACAAAATCTGGAACTCAATCCCGACGCTCTGCTTGCCGGAGTAAAGGATGCCCTGAGCGGAAAACAACCTTTGCTCAATGAAAATGAGGTTAAGGAGACTATGACAGCTTTGACAAAACAACTTGAAGAGAAACAGAAACAGAAGGCCGAGCAGAATGTAAAAGATGGTGAAAAATTCCTCGCCGAGAACAAAACGAAAGAAGGCGTCAAAACCACGGCCAGCGGTCTGCAATACAAGGTCATTAAGGAAGGAACCGGGCCGCAGCCAAAACTAACTGACTCAGTGGTGGCAAATTATCGAGGAACGCTCGTCAATGGAACGGAATTCGACAGTTCCTACAAGCGCGGCCAGCCCGCGACCTTCCCGCTCACTGGCGTGATCAAAGGATGGACGGAAGCGCTTCAGTTGATGAAAGTGGGATCGAAATATCAGCTGTTCGTTCCCTCGAATCTGGCCTACGGAGATCGGGCAATGGGTCCGGATATCGCCGCAAATTCGACTTTAATTTTCGAAGTCGAACTTGTCGGGATTCAGCCGGCGGAAAGTCCCAGCCCGGCGCC